>CAZUNW010000125.1:0-6991 GCA_964621425.1 uncultured Chryseobacterium sp.
TGTCCACCCAGGCCACGCCCTTGAACGCCGCGAAGATGGCCTTGAGGTGCTCCGGGGTGTTTGGCGTCCACCAGCACCGGTGGGTGTTGCTCCACTTGGCGCCGGCGTGTCTGGCAGCGGCGATCATCAACGTGTCATACGGAAAGCGCAAGGCGATGCACCGCTGCGCCTGGTGCGTCAGGTGCTCCAGCTTCACATCCAGCTTCTGGATGACAGTTTCCTTGTCCATGCGGAACGGACAAGATAAGTAGTACCGGGCACGCGTTCAGGGCACCCGCTCCATGTCCTTCACCGCGTCATAGGCAGGCTGCAGCACCCATTCGCCCTTGGTGTTGATGTAGCCCCAGCGGTCGCCCTGCTTGGCGGCGGCGAAGCCGTTCTTGAACGCACGTGCACCCTGGAAGCGCGCGGGGATCACCCAGCTGCCATCGGTGCCGATGAAGCCCACAAGGTCACCCTGCCGGGCCTCGGCCAGCCCCTCGCTGAAGTCGTGGTGGTCCGTTGTGCCCTTGGGCAGCAGCTCGCGGCCGTTGCGGTCCACGTACATCCACACATCGCCGCGTTTCACCCGGGCGAGGCCGCTGGTGGCGTCCATTTCCTTGGCGGCATCGTAGGTGGGCGGGATCACCCAGGCGCCCTTCTTGTCGATGAACCCCACCTTCTCACTGCGGTCCTTGGCCCAGGCTAGTCCGCCGCTGAAGTAGCCCACGGAGTGGAAGGTGGCGGGGATCACCATCTGCTGGTCTCCATTCATGAAGCCGTGCATCTTGTCCCTGGTCTTGAATGGAGCAAGTCCGTCCACGAAGCTCTTCACGTCCACCACGGCCGGGTCGGCCACTGGGGCGGCCTGCCCGTCGCTTTTCAGGATGTACAGCTTCTTGCCCTTCATCACCGCCGCCAGGCAGCTTTCGAAGGCATCCACCTTCTCGTACGATGCGGGCACGACCAGCTTGCCGCGGGTGTCCATGAAGCCCCACAACTCGCCCACCTTCACGGGGGCCAGTCCGCAGCTGAACCCCTGCACATCGCCGCCGCCGAAGCTGCTGATCAGGTGGAAGTCGCCCACCTCGGTGGCCAGGCGCTCACCCTTGGCGTTGATGAAGGCGCCGTTCTTGCCGGCGGGGTCCATCACGGCCGCGTAGCCGCTCTCGGTGAAGCGGAAGCACCCCTTGTAGGTGGGCGGCACGATCATGTCGCCGGTGCTGGTCACATACCCCCACAGCTCGGAGCCGGCGGGCCGTACCTGGGCGATGAAGCGCTGGCCGTTCACCAGTTGGGCGGCCAGCAGGGACAGGGAAAGGGCGAGGATGCGCATGGTTGGTGGATAGGACCGAAAGGTGGACAACCGCCGCCGCACCCGCAAGGGCATCCGTCAGTCCTGCTCCGGCCCACGGCCCAGGCGGTCCTCCAGCACGGCGCGCAGGTCGCCCAGCAGCGTGGCCTTGTAGGCGTCACCCTCGAGGGCAGCCGCGTTGCGCAGGCGCGTCACGGAGGTGCGCGCGGCCCGTTCGGGCCACAACTCCTGTTGCTCCACCACGGTGAGGCATTCCAGGCATTCGTTGGCCGTGCCGGCGATGGCCACGCCCACCAGCACCTCCAGGTGGTCGCGTACGTCGAGGCCCGCGTTCCAGATGGCTGCCAGCACGTCCGGCCGCACGGCCTCCAGGGCTGGCTCCTCCAGCGCGGCCAGCAGTTCACGGGCGGCATCGGGTACCTTCACCTCGTTCAACAGGGCGGTGATGCGTTGGCGTACGCGGGCATCCTTGGTGGAGGCCAGCGCATGCAGCATGGGGCGGATGGCGCGTGCGTCACCCTGGGCCTCCACGGTGGCGAGGGCGGCCAGCACTTTCGCGTCGTCCGCGCTCAACAGCGCGGCCAGTGCGGGTTCCAATGCGGTCCGTGCCATGGGTCAGGCGGCCACCGGCCGCGGGGCGAAGGGGATGGGACGGGTGCGGGCCCGCAGCATGTCAGCCACCTCGGCGTCATCGCGGTAACGGCCGTTCAGGTCCACGTAGTGCCGCGCCAGCAGGTCGTAGCGCTTGGCCATCAGCCAGAAGAACACGTGCAGGAAGTGGATGCCGTCGAACACGATGGCATCGCGCCCGGCGTATTGGTCCAGCGTTTTGCGGAAGTACGCGGGATGCTCCGTCCAGTGCATGCTGGGCTTGATGTGGTGGCTGATGTGATAGCCGTCGTTCCAACACTTGTGGTTGTACTTCGTGTTGATGCAGGTGATGCTGTTCCAGTAGCTGTTGGCGGGGTCCTCCGCGCGCAGGAAGGCATGCTGCGCCCAGTTGCCCATCATCGCCACCATGCGGAAGAGCACGAAGGGAATGATGAAGACCACCACAGTGGCCTGCCAGTTCACCAGGCACAGCGCGGTGCAGAGGAGGATGAAGAGCACTTCGCCGCGTACGGCCCGGTACAGCAGGCGCCGGCGGTTCTTCATGAAGAAGTAGGCCGCCAGGTTGTAGATGCCGGCGAAGAGGAAGCGCCCGAAGTAGAGCCCGAAACCGCGCACCGAGTCGCGCCGGTAGGGCATGGTGCTGCTGTCGTCGTCCTCCAGGTTGTTCTCCGCATGGTGCATGCCGATGTGGTGCGCGAAGTAGGTCTCCGGCGAATGGCCGAAGAAGGGTGCGAGCACCCAGGGGATGTAGTGGTTGAGGGCCTCATGCTCCTTCTTGAAGAGCGGGCGGTGGCTGGTGCAGTGCAGCATCAGCCCGAAGGGCCCTTTGAAGGTCACGTTGTTCACGAACTGGTAGGCCACCGCCACCAGCGCCCACCACCATCCGGTCACAAAGGGCATGTAGAGCAGCAGGCCCAGTGGGATCAGCGTGAACGTGATCCACAGCGAGAGGTGGATGAACGGCAGGTCGCGCTCATCGCGGATAAGGCGCAGGAAGAAGCGGTCCAACGCGTTCCAGGAAGGGGGCGCCGTGTAGGTGGGGTCCGTGTTCGGTCCAAGCTTGACCATCGGGTCCGGCCTGTCGCTGGTGCGCTGGGCCGGCGCGTGGCGAAGGTCGGCAACCCGGGCCGTGCGCCCAAATGACGGAATGCCTTGTCCTTGGAAAGCGAACGCCCCCCGCATGGGCGGGAGGCGCAGCACAGGGAGGGGGGGCTAGAGGCTTACGTAGCTCCTCCGGCCGGGCCTGCGCTTGAACTTGTAGCTCACCTCGAAGCTGAAGTAACTCAGCCCGTCGGGCAGCTGGGGGTTGCCGCGGCGGCTGGTGCGCGGACCGATGGCGCCTGTGGTCCCCCAGCCCGTGGGGTCACTGATGTAGCGCGCCAACTCCTGGCGCGCGGGGTCGCCGGCGTACACCTGGTCGATCTCGTTCCAAGTGGCATAGCGGTCGCTCACGTCGTCCAGTTTGTCGGTGAAGAAGTTGATGTAGGAGAACTCCACGCCCAGGCTCACCTTGCGGGTGATCATGTACCGGATGCCCATGCCCATGGGGATGCCGATGTGCCAGGGGCTGGTGCGCTCCAGCGCATTGCCCTCTCCGGCGGCGCTGCTTCCCTCGGTGGCCCAGCTGTAAAGGTCAGTCTCGTAGATCCCGTCCTGGGAGATCACCTGCGCCTCCGCCTCGGGTGTGCCGCGCGGCGCGTTGCGGATGGTCCCGTCCTCCCAGAAGTGGTAGCGACCGGCGATGTCCACATCGCCATTGAACAGGTCGGCCTTGGGCCGGCCATAGTACACGCCCAAGCCGAGGTAGAAATAGGCGAAGAAGCGCTGCTTGAACAGCGGTTGGTAGGGTTCGCGGTAGGCGTTGAGCACCAGGTGCGAACTGAGCCCGAACAGGTCGGTCCGGAAGTTGAGCCCGCGCCGGTAGTTCCGTAGGTCCATGCCGCTCATGCCGTCCACGGGAGCGGCCTCGTTGTAGCCCAGCCGGTTCCAGCTGAAGCGGGCCTCGGTGGTGAGCGAGCGGGTGATGTACCGCTTCTTGTTGTTCAGGAAATCACGGAAGGTGATGGCCATGCCGGGGCGCGTGCTGCCCCACGCCACGGCGCTTTCCTCGTTGCCCAGGTCGCCGTAGTAGTGGGTTACGCCCTGTGACAGGCCCACCTCCAGGTTGCGCTGCCCCGCGGCTGAGGCCACGGCGCCGGCAAAAAGAAGGGCGAGGGTGGTATGACGCATGGGAAAGGGTGTTCCGTTTCCTCCCAAGTTACACTTGAAAGACGCGCGTGGTTCGGGTGGTTGCCTGCCCGGTCGTCAGGGACGCGGACCGAACAGGGCGGTGCCGATGCGTACCAGCGTGGCACCTGCGTCCATGGCCAGGTCGGCATCTCCGCTCATGCCCATGCTCAGCGTGCTGAACTGCCCGGCGGGGAAGGTGCTTGTGGCCGCCACTTCATCGAAGAGGCGCTTGAGCCCTTCGAACTCGGCGCGCACCTGTTCGCGGTCATCCGTATTGCTGGCCATCCCCATCAGGCCGGTCAAGCGCACGTTGGGCCATTGCGCCCACGGCCACTGCCGTAGCGCATCGCGCACCTCGTCGGCGGAAAGGCCGTGCTTGGTCTCCTCGCGGGCGATATGCACCTGCAGCAGCACGTCCACGGTGCGTTCCAGCGCCGCCGCGCGTTTCTGCAGCTCGGCGGCCAGGGCGGCGCTGTCCACGCCGTGCACCAGGTGGGCAAGCGGCACCACGTGCTTCGCGTTGCTGCGTTGCAGGTGGCCGATGAAGTGCCAGCGGATGTCAGCCGGCAGCTGCGGCGCCTTTTCCCGCAGCTCCTGCGGGTAGTTCTCGCCGAAATCGCGCTGTCCCAGGTCGTACAGGGCTCGCACCTCGTCGGCACTGCGCGTCTTGCTCACGGCCACGAGCAGTACACCCGGGTGCAGAGCGGACCTGACGGCGGCCAGTCGTTCGGCGGGGGTGCTGGTCATGGGCAGGCGAGGTCCGCTCACACGTCCTCCAGCGAATAGACCGTGAGCCCGCTGCGCAGCTTGGGCTCCACGTAGGTGCTCTTGGGGGGCATCGTCCCACCGCTGTCCGCCACGGCGCGCAGTTCGGCGAAGCTCACAGGCTGCAGGTGGAACGCCGCCTCCATGGTGCCCTGGTCCACCAGGGCCTGCAGTTCATGCACGCTGTTCGTACCCGGCACGAAGCGGATGCGCGGGTCGGTGCGCAGGTCGTGGATGCCGAGGATGGGACCCAGCACCAGTTGGCTCAGGCGGGCCGGGTCGAGCCTGTCGGCCGGTGGCGCGGTGGTGGGGGCGGGGGGCAGCCACAGGGCGTGCCAGCCATCGCGGGTGTAAACGTTCACCACGCCGTGCTCCTCCAACGGTGCTTCCAGACGTTCCACACGGCCGATGCGGGCCAGCGCGGCGATGAGCTCCTCCGGCGTGTGGCCGTTGAGGCTTCTCACCGCACGGTCGAAATTCCGGATGTGGAGGTGGGTATGGGGCAGGACGTAGGCCAGGCACCAGGCCTCGGGGTCCACGTCGGTGGCCCCGTTGGCTTCAGCGAGCCGGGCACTGCTCGCCAGCCGGTGGTGGCCGTCCGCGATGTAGAGCGCCTCCAGCGCGCCGAACTGTTCCTGCAGGGTGCGACGGAAGGCAGTGTCGGCCACTGCCCAGAAGCGATGGCGCACGCCGTCGGCGGTGGTGAAGTCGCTGTCCGCGGTGCCCCGGGTCACCGGTGCGAGGGTGCGCTCCAGTGCGCCGTTGTCCGGCGCGGCCAGCAGCACGGGCTCGGCGTTCATGCCCGTGGCGCGCAGGTATTCCATGAACAGCGTCTCCCGGTTGGTGAGGGTCTGCTCGTGCACCTTGATGCGTCCGGCGCGGTAGTCGGCCACGCTCACCCCGGCGATGACCCCCAGGGAGGCCACGCCCCCGTTGGTCTGCTCGTACACGTAAAGGCAGGGCGCCTCATCGCGCTGCAGGTAGCCCAGGTCGCAGAAGGCGCGGAACTTCACGCGCACCCGCATGTGCCGTTGGTGGCGCGGCAGCTGGGCATCACCCCAGCCGTCGGGGTGGATCACGTGCAGGAAGGTGTAAGGGTTCCCGTCCAGCTTGGCGTGCAGTTGTTCATGCGTGTAGCCCACGTAGCTGCGGCTCCCCACGCGGTGTTCCTTGCCGGGGGCCGGGCGCCAGGCCCGGAAGGGACGCAGCTGCACCATGGGTTCAGGCGTTCGCCTGCAGGCCGGCGCGCCAGGAGATGATGAGCTCCGCCAGTTCCGCGCCCACGCGGCCCTGGGCCTCCGCGGTGGCGGCGCCGATGTGCGGGCTCAGGCTCAGCTTCGGTTCCTGCAGGAGGTCCTCTCGGGGCTCGGGCTCGTTGGTGAACACGTCCAGTGCGGCGCCCCGCACGCGGCCCTCTTTCAGGGCGGCCAGCAGGGCGTCCTCGTCCACGCTTCCCCCGCGTGCGGTGTTCACGATAACGGCTCCGGGCCGCAAGCGGGCCAGTTCGTCCGGACCGAGCACCGGGCGGCCGTCCTTCTGCGCGGGCACGTGCAGGCTGATCGCATCGGCCTGTGCGAGCAGTTCGTCCATGGACACCTTGCGCACGGGCACCTCCACGGCGCGTCCGCCGAGCTCCAGTTCCAGCACGGTGGCATCGGCGTGGTTGTCCACGTAGATCACCTGCATGCCGCAGCCCAGCGCGTAGCGCGCGGTCCACTGGCCGATGCGGCCGAAGCCGATGATGCCCAGCGTGCGGCCGCGCACCTCGCTGCCTTTCTCATAGGCCTTCTTCAGGTCCTTGAACCGGGCGCGCCCATCGGCGGGCATGTGGCGGTTGCTCTCGTGCAGGTTGCGCATCAACCCGAAGAGGTGCGCCATCACCAGTTCGGCCACCGAGATGGAGGAGGAGGCCGGCGTATTGATCACGGGGATCCCCTTCGCCCGGGCGTGGGCCACATCGATGTTGTCCAGCCCCACACCACCGCGTCCGATCAGCTTGAGGCCCGGGCAGGCGTCGATGAGTTCCTGGCGCACCTTGGTGGCGCTGCGCACGAGCAGCACGTCCACCGCCTCGGCGTTGAGGTAGGCCTG
>CAZUNW010000126.1:0-6952 GCA_964621425.1 uncultured Chryseobacterium sp.
GGAAGGGAATGGCGAAGGCCAGCAGCCAGCAGAGGATACCGAGGATCTTCTTGGTGTTCATGCGCATCCGGTGGGTCTGGGGGCAAAGTAAAGGCTTCCGGCCGAGCCGCGGTGGTCAGTTGCGGGCGAGGCGTTCCAGGCCCTTCACGTCGCGCAGCTGGATGTCGCGCCCGTTGGCCTCGATTAGCCCTTCCTGCTTGAGGTCGGTGAGGGTGCGGATCAGCGATTCGGTGGCTGTGCCCACGATGGCGGCCAGGTCCTCGCGGCTGATGCGCACGCCGAGGCCGTTGCCGTTCTCCCGGCCGAACTGGTCGTGCAGGCGCAGCAGCACCTGGGCCACGCGCTGGCGCACCGAGGCGTAGGCCATTTCCAGCAGGCGCAGCTCCTTCTCCTTCACGTCCCGGGTGAGCAGGCGGATGAAGCGGATGCTCACGTCGCGGTCGCGGTAGAGCAGCGCCAGCAGGTCCTCGCGGGGGATGATGGCCACCTCGGTCTCCTCCAGGGCCTCGGCGGTCTCATGCGCCTTGCCGCCCTCCAGCACACCCATGTAGCCGATGAAGTCGCCCGGCCCGTAAAGCCCGGTCACCAGTTCCTTGCCATCCTTGTTCATGCGGTAGGTGCGCAGCTTGCCCTTGGTCACGAAGTGCACGGCGCGCAGGTCGTCGCCCTCGTAGAAGAGCACCTCCTTGCGCGGCACGGTGCGCAGCTTGCGGTCCCGGCTGATGTCCTTGAGGGCGTCCACCCCGCGGGCCTGGTCCATGAAGCGCTCGAGGCCCTCCAGGCTGTGGTCGAAACCCTTGCGGAACAGGTCGCTGCGCTTCATGCGGCCCTCGATGGCGTTGAGCAGCTCGCTCTCCTCGAAGGGTTTGGTGAGGTAGTCGTCCGCGCCCAGTTCCATGCCCTTGCGCACCTCGGTTCGCTCGGCCTTGGCGCTCAGGAACACGAAGGGCACCTCGGCGGTGGCCGGGTCGCGGCCCAGGAGGTGGAGCACGCCGTAGCCGTCGAGCTCGGGCATCATGATGTCGCACAGCACCAGGTCGGGGTGCTCCTTGCGGGCCAGTTCCACGCCGCGGCGGCCGTTCTCGGCCTTCAGCACCCGGTAGTGGGCCAGTTCAAGGATCTCGGCGGTGTTCTCGCGCATGTCCTGGTTGTCCTCGATCAGCAGGATGGTCTTCATGGCAGTGCCCTGGCGGGCAGGTTGATGGTGAATGTGGTGCCCTCACCCAACCGGCTCTCGAAGGTGATCGAGCCGCCCATCAGGTCGAGGTAGCGTCTTACGATGTTGAGGCCAAGGCCCGTGCCCTGGATGTTCATGGCGTTGCTGGCGCGGAAGAAGCGCTCGAAGAGGTGGGGCTGGTCCTCGGCGGGGATGCCCAGCCCGCGGTCGGCCACGTGGATGCGCGCCACGCCATCATGGATCGCGGTGCGCAGCTGGATGGGGCGGTCCTCCAGGGAGTACTTCATGGCGTTGGTGAGCAGGTTGCGCAGCACGTTGGCCAGCATGCGCCGGTCCTGCACCAGCATACGCTCGTCGCCCTCATGCTCGAAGCGGATCTCCTGTCCCGGCCGTGCCAGGTCGCGCAGGTCCTCCAGCATCTCGATGCACAGGTCCACCAGGTCGATCCCCTCCGGTACGAACTGCACCTGGCCGAGTTCCAGCCTCTCCAGGCTCAGCAGATCGTTCAGCATGCCGGTGAGCTCGCGCACCTTGGTGCGCACCTTGTCGATGTGGCGCTCCACCTTCTCCTGGTTGGGCCCGTCGTTGTAGCGACCGATCAGTTCCACCGAGCTCAGGATGGTGCTGAGCGGGGTGCGGAACTCGTGGCTGGCCATGCTCACGAAGCGGGACTTGAGGGCGTTGAGCTCCTTCTCCTTCTGCAGGGCCTCGCGCAGGTTGAGCTCGGCGGCCTTCACCTGTGCGGTGCGCTGTTCCACCCGCTGCTCCAGTTCGGCGTTCATGCGCTGCAATTCGGCCTCGGCCGCGCGCCGCTTGGTGATGTCCGTCAGCAGGCCCATCACGTAGCGCTCGCCGTGCAGGATGAACTGGTTGAGGCTCACCTCCACGGCGAAGGTGGACCCGTCCTTGCGCTGGCCCAGCAGGTCCAGCCCGATGCCCATGGGCCGCGTGGTGGGCTGTGCCGTGTACCCGGTGCGGTGCTGCACGTGCCGCCCCCGGGCGGCCTCCGGCACCAGCACCTCGATGGGCAGGCCCGCGAGCTCGCCTGGTGCATAACCGAAGAGCTCCTCCATGCGCGGGTTCACCAACAGGATCAGCCCGCTGCTGTCCACCACCACGAGACCCTCCGCCGCTGATTGGAAGAGGAGCTCCGCGATGCGCGGCACATCGTGCAGGGGAATGCTCAGTGGCATGGGCAGGGGATGGTCCCCGAAATGTAGTCGCGGAACGCCACGCATGTCATGGGTATTCGGGGATGGGCGTCCCTCCCGTCCGTATGTTCCCGTTGCGTTGCTCGTACACGTTCCAGCTGCGCAGTGGGCGCGCGTAGAGGTTCAGCGTCATTGCACGCTCCGCCATCGGGTTGGTGAAGCGGTGGATGCTGGCGCCCCTGTCCAGGTGGCTCACGTCACCCACCGCAAGCCGCAGTTCGCCGGTGCGTTCCAGGCCGCCGGCAGCGCACGGGCCGTAGCGCTCCTCCAGCAGGCCTCCCATCACCTGCAGCACCCAGCCCTCCTCCTCGCCATAGTCGTGGATGCTGGTGCGCTGGCCGGGCTCGAAGCAGATGAGCATCAGCTCGAAGGCATCGGTGCGCAGCAGGCAGGTGCGCGTGTACTTGCGTGCGTTCCAGGTGGCGCGCTCCAGCAGTTCGCCGGGGTCCAGCCGTGCCAGTCGCAAGGCCTGTTCATAGCCCGTGCGCGTGCGCACCCGGCGCAGGGCCGCGATCAGGGTACGCAGGTCGGTGTGGGCACTGGTTGCGGGCATCGGGTGCTCTGCTACGGGCAGCGAACGTACCCCGGCCTTCCGGGGGCGGACATGACGCCCGTCAGTCCCGGGCGGCCGTGCAGCTGATCTTTCGCATCTTCGGCGCAGAAACACCACCAACGCATGAACAAGTCCCTTGCCCTGCTGCTGCTGGCCGGCCTCGCGCTGCCCGCTTCGGCCCAGAAGATGAAGATGACCTCCGGATCCTTCGCCGCTGTGAAGGGCGAGTCCTCCGTGGACCTGCGCTTCACCTACGACAACATGACCGTGGGCAAGAAGTCCGAGGCGGACTACCTCGCGGACAAGATGGCTGACTACAACGAGAAGGAGCCCGGGCGCGGGGACAACTTCGCGAAGAGCTGGGTGGCCGACCGCGGCGGCCGGTTCGAGCCCAAGTTCGAGGAGCTGTTCAACGACGGCGGCCCCCTCAAGGGCTCACGCAACAACTCCGCTGCCAAGTATGGCTTCGTGATCAACACCGACTTCACCGAGCCGGGCTACAACATCGGCATCAGCAAGATGCCCGCCTTCATCAACGCCACCGTGAAGCTGGTGGACAAGGCGAGCGGCCAGGAGCTGGGCAGCATGACGGTGACCAATGTGCCGGGCTCGCAGTTCGGCGGCTACGACTTCGATACCGGCACCCGCCTGTCCGAGTCCTACGCCAAGCTGGGCAAGGAGCTTCGCCAGTGGCTGGAGAAGAACGTGTTCAAGAAGTAGTCCGGGGCCTGTCCGGAACGGAAGAGGCGGTCCATCGGACCGCCTCTTCGCCTTTCAGGCCCTGCCGTCACGGTGTTCACATCCACCTGGCAAGCCAGCGGCGGAACTCGTCCTTCAGTTCGTGGTGGAGCCGCTCGAAGGTGTCCATGCGGTCGCGCAGGCCGGCGTGGTCCTTGAACAGGCGGTGCTCGATGGCCACAGGCCGCTCGCGCACCTCCTTCTCCAGGAAGTTCTCGTGCTCCTTGATGTCATGGCGCAGCACGTCCACCACCTCCCGCTCGCGGATGTAGCGGTTCTGGAAGTGCTCCACCTGGGCCAGCACCTCGTTGTGGGTGTTGCGCGTCACGATCTCCTCGAGGCGCGCCTCGAAGATGCCGATCTCCTCCTTGTAGAAGCGCAGCTTGTTCAGCCACTCCTGTTGGTCGAAGTGCAGGTCGGCCAGGGGGCGGTGCGTGGGCGTCAGGGGCTGTATGGTGCTCATGGTGTGCGGGGATGTTGCGTGGGCGGGTGATCCCGCCGGCACCAAAGCAAAGCCCCGGCGCTGCGGCCGGGGCTGATCGTTGTCAGTTGTGCGGGACTATTTGCGGTCCTTGAGGGGCACGTAGGCGCGCTTGGTGGCGCCGGTGTAGATCTGGCGGGGGCGGCCGATGGGCTCCTTGTTCTCCACCATCTCCTTCCATTGCGCGATCCAACCGGGCAGGCGGCCCAGGGCGAACATGACGGTGAACATGCGCGTGGGGATGCCGATGGCGCGGTAGATGATGCCGCTGTAGAAGTCCACGTTCGGGTAGAGCTTGCGGCTCACGAAGTACTCGTCCTTCAGGGCGATCTCCTCCAGTTGCTTGGCGATGTCCAGCACGGGGTCCGAAATGCCCAGCTTGCCCAGCACATCGTCACAGGCCTTCTTGATGATGCGGGCGCGCGGGTCGAAGTTCTTGTACACACGGTGTCCGAAGCCGAACAGGCGGAAGGGGTCGTTCTTGTCCTTGGCCTTGTTCACCCATTTCTGGATGTCGCCGCCATCGTTGCGGATGGTCTCCAGCATCTCGATCACCTCCTGGTTGGCACCGCCGTGCAGCGGGCCCCACAGGGCGGCGATGCCCGCGCTCACCGCGCTGTACAGGTTCGCCTGGCTGCTGCCCACCATGCGCACCGTGCTGGCACTGCAATTCTGCTCGTGGTCGGCGTGCAGGATCAACAGCTTGTTCAGCGCATCGCTCACCACCGGGTCCACGCGGTAGTCCTCGGTGGGCAGGCCGAACATCATGTACAGGAAGTTGTCCACATAACTGAGCTTGTTGCTCGGGTACATGTACGGATGGCCCAGGTTGTTCTTGTAGCTGATGGCCGCCAGCGTGGGCATCTTGGCGATCAGCCGGAAGATGGTGCGCTCGCGGTCCTTCATGGGCCGGTGCGGGTCCTGGCTCTTCGGGTAGAAGGTGCTCAGCGAGTTCACCATCGCGCTCAGGATCCCCATGGGGTGCGCGTTGTTGGGGAAGAACTCGAAGAAGCGCTTCATGTCCTCGTGCACCAGCGAGTGGTAGCGGATGTTCCCCTCGAACTCCTCCATCTGCCGCTGGTTGGGCAGTTCGCCGTTCAGCAGCAGGTAGGCCACCTCGAGGAAGCTGCTGCGCTCGGCCAGCTGCTCGATGGGGTAGCCCCGGTAGTGCAGGATGCCCTCCTCACCGTCCAGGAAGGTGATGGCGCTGGTGGTGGCCCCGGTGTTCTTGTAGCCCAGGTCGAGGGTGATGTAGCCGCTCTCGTCGCGAAGCTTGCTGATGTCGATCGCCTTCTCGCCCTCGGACCCCTTCACGACGGGGAGTTCGTAGGTCTTTCCCTCCAGGATGATCTTCGCTGTGTCGCTCATGGCTGCCCGTTCTCGGTGGGTTGGATGTGCCTGTTCTTTGCCGCGGCGCTAATGTAACAAGCCGGGCCCTGCGATGTTCCGCAGCGCGCGTCATTCCGCGCGAAATGAGGCGGGGCGCCACTGGGCGCCCCGCTCTCCTCCCGGTGCGGAAGGGTTACTCCTGGTGCTCCGGACGGGCCTTTGCGGGGCGCTCCTTCACGCCCTTCTGCGCGCGCTTGTCCTGCTGTTTCTGCCGCTGCTCCAGCAGCCGCGTGTACTGCTCGCGCGTCAGCACCGCCTTCAGTTCGGCGTCGTATGCGGACCTCAGCTCCTGCCGCTTGCGGTCGCGCTCCTCCTTCAGGGCCTTGCGGGCCGCCTCGCTGTCCTGCTGGTGTTGCAGGTTGATGGCCTCCACGCGGGTGGCCTGCTCCGGCGTGAGCGAGAGGCTGCTGCGCATGTGCTCGGTCTGCCGGGCCGCGCGCGTGGCGGCATCACCGGCCTTGTGCTCGCGTTTCGCGTCCTGCTGGGCGTGCGCGGGAGCCGCGGCCAGCACGAGCGCGGCGATGGGGATCAGGAGGGTGCGGATCATGTGGGGGTTGTTTCACGGGTGGGACACCCGGCGGCCCCAAAGGTTTGAAGAAAGCGGCGAACGCCGGTGCGCATGCGCCCCGGCAGCTCAGCGCGGCAGGGCGTCCAGGAAGCCGCCCAGCGCCGCATGGAAGGCCTCCGGCTGTTCCAGGTTGGGCAGGTGCCCGGCGCCGGGGATCACCACCAGCCGCGCATCCGGCGCGGCGGCGCAGAGGGCCTCGCTGGTGGGCAGGGGCATCAGCGCGTCGGCATCGCCGGTGATCACCAGCACGGGTGCGTGCAACCGCTGCAGCACCCCGGTGCGGTCTGGTCGGGCCGCCATGCCCAGGGCTGCCGCGGCCACCGTGGCGGGGCGCTGCCGCGCCATCATCGCGTCCACGGCGGCGGCCACCTGCGGGCGTTCGCTGCGCGTTGCGGGCGCCAGCAGCTTCGGCAGCATGGCCCGCGCCAGCACGCCCGTGCCCCGCGCCAGCACCTCCTCGGCCGCCGCCAGCCGCCCCGCGCGCCCCTCGGCCGTGTCCGCGGTGGACCGCGTGTTGCACAGCACCAGGGCCTGCACACGCTCCGGCCACCGCTCGGCAAAGGCCAGCGCCACGTAGCCGCCCATGCTCAACCCACCCACCACCGCGCGGTGCACACCCTCCGCGTCCAGCAGCTCGGCCAGGTCCTCGGCCAGCTGCTCCATGCCCAGCACCGCCGGCACCGGCCGGGTGTCAGCCCCGAAGCCCCGCAGGTCGGGCGCAAGCACACGGGCGGCACCGCCCAGGGCCGCCGTCGTGCCGGCCCACAGGGTGGCGTCCTGCGGGAAGCCGTGCGCCAGCAGCAGGGTGGGTCGCATGGCGCCAAGGTACAGGCCG
>CAZUNW010000127.1:0-6932 GCA_964621425.1 uncultured Chryseobacterium sp.
GAGCATGAAGGCCAGCAACGTGCAGGTGATGGTGCAGGCCTACCGACTGCTCGTGCACCGCATGATGGCCGAGGGCTGGGACTACCCGCTGCACCTGGGCGTGACCGAGGCAGGCGATGGCGAGGATGGCCGCGTGAAAAGCGCCGCAGGCATTGGGGCTTTGTTGGAGGATGGCATCGGCGACACGGTACGCGTGAGCCTCACGGAGGACCCTGAGTTCGAGATCCCCGTGGCGCGCGCGCTGGTGGACCGCTACAACGACCGCCGCGACCATGCGCCCATCCCGGAAGTGACGCAGGTCCCGGTGAACCCGTTCACCCATCAGCGTCGCACAAGCCGCGAAGTGCTGAACATCGGTGCGCGGCATGTCCCCGTGGTGATGGCCGACCTGAGCAAACGCAAGGAGATCACCCCCGCCACGCTCTTCGCCTGGGGCTACCGCTACAGTGTGCCGCTGGACAAGTGGAACATCACCGACCAGGCCTGCGACTACGCCTTCATCGGCAAGAACACGATCGACTTCGAGATCCCCGGCACGTTGGGGATCATCCAAGAGCACGACACCTGGTTCGGCAACAAGGAGAAGGATCGCCACTACCCGTTCATCAACAAGCAGGAATACCTCGGCGGGGCCGAGCGACACCCACAGTTCAACCTGGTGTACGCCACGTTGGCCGACCTCGATGAGGCGTACATCACCGCACTGAAGGCCGACCCCACGGCCGTGCTGCTCATCGACACGCACAACGCGCACGGCATGGCCGAACAGCGCCGGCTCTTCTTCGAACTGATCGCGCAGGAGTGCCCTGTTCCGGTGATCATCGGTCGGGCCTATGGCGCGATCGCGAACGATACGCTGGTCCTGCACAGCAGCACCGACATGGGCCCGCTGCTGATCGACGGCCTGGGAGATGGCGTCATCATCGCCGATGAGCAGGGCGGGCGCGAGGACCTGGTTTGCCGAACCGCGTTCGGCATCCTGCAGGCCACACGCACACGGACTAGCAAGACCGAGTACATCAGCTGTCCCAGCTGCGGCCGCACGCTCTTCGACCTGCAGGAGACCACGGCCAGGATCCGCGCCCGGACCAGCCACCTGAAGGGTGTCAAGATCGGCATCATGGGCTGCATCGTGAACGGCCCCGGCGAGATGGCCGACGCCGATTTCGGCTACGTGGGCACGGGCCCCGGCGTGATCACCCTGTACCGCGAAAAGGAGGTGGTGAAGCGCAACGTACCAAGTGAAAAGGCCGTGGACGAGCTCATCGCGCTCATCCGGGAGCACGGCATGTGGGTGGATCCAGAGGGTTGAAAGCGCCGTACTCCAAATAATCCTCCACGCCGCTCTTCTGGTACTGCCGACCTGGTCGCACGCCCAGCGCACCCGAGCCCTGGAGCAGCTCGCAACCACCCTGGCCGGCTCGTACAGCAGTGCGGATCAGGCGCGGGTGGATATGGGCTATTTCGACATCGAACTGGAGATGGTGCGCATCTGGCCCTAGCGGAAGGACGGGGCGTGGTTCTACGTGGAGCAGGCAACGACAGAAGCAAGGGGCAGGCCCTACCGCCAGCGCGCTTGCCACCTGCACGAACTGAACGACAGCACCTTCACGAGCCGCATCCTCATGATCAAGGGCGGTGCATCGTTGTTCGGTGCTTACAGGGGTCCGGTGTTGCTGGAGCGCCTTTCAATTGACCCGCTGATCGCACTGGAGGATTGCGCCATCACACTGCACCGACGCGGTGCGGGCTACGAGGGATCCACGGTGAAGGGCACCTGCCCGACCAGCCGCGAAGGAGCCAGCTACACCACCAGCGAAGTGGTATTGACCTCCGGCCGCATGGTGAGCTGGGACCGGGGGTGGAATAGCGAAGGCATGCAGGCCCGGGGCGCCACCAAGGGCGGCTACAGCTTCATCGAACGGTCCGCTCGAACGGCGCGTTGACAAGGACGCGGCCCACGCCTCAGAGAACGAACACGGCGAGCACGGCGAGGAGCAGGGCGGCCTGGAGCAGGGTGCGGTGTTTCGGTTCCATGTTGGGTGGGCTTACCCCACCCTATACGGGCGCGGGGCGCGGTGGTTACAAGCGCCCTTGGGGCGCGGGCATGCTGCCTAACTTGCCCGCATGCCCTCGCTGCTCATCGCCGGGCCCACCGGGCTCATCGGCTCCACCGTGCTGCAACAAGCGCTGGCCGACCCGCGCTTCACACGTGTGGAGGTGCTCAGCCGGCGCGGCCTTCCGCGCGTACACCCCCGCCTGGTGGAGCACGTGCATGCTGATCTGCTGCCAGCACTGCCCGGGAACGGGGTGGACGCGGTCATCTGCTGCCTGGGCACCACCATCAGCAAGGTGGGTGGTGACCGCGCGCGCTTCATACACGTGGACCTGGAGCTGGTGGTGGAACTCGGTAAATGGGCGCGCGATCACAGTGTGCGCAGCATGAGCGTCGTCAGCGCCGTTGGCGCGGACAGCCGCTCACGCTTCTTCTACAGCCGTGTGAAGGGGAACATGGAGGAGGCGCTGCGCGGACTTGGGCTTCCCGCACTGCACATCTTCCAGCCCTCGGTGCTGATGGGCCCGCGCCGGGAGCTGCGCGTGGGTGAGCGCATCGGCATCGCTGTGATGCGGATGCTGGGGCCCCTGGTGCCCTGCCCATACAGGCCCATGCAGCACGATGTGCTGGCGCGCGCCCTGCTTCGCAGTTCACTCTGCCCGGGCCACGGCGTGCACACGCACACCCATGCCGGCATCCACCGCCTTGCGGATCAGAACACCACGGACTGAACCTCCTTGCCGGCGTTGGCCAGCGCAGCCACAAGGCGTTCGCGCTCGCGCATGAACGCTTCGCGGTGCGCCGCTGCGATGGGCTCAGAGCTCGGGAACTCCTCGCGCCGGTGGTCCACCTGTCTGCCGTTCTTCCAGAACCGGAAGCACACGTGCGGTCCCGTGGCCAGGCCGGTGCTTCCAACCTCGCCGATGGTGGCACCCTGCTGCACACGCTGGCCCTGCTTGACCCGGATCTTCCGCATGTGCAGGTATTGCGTGCTGTAGGTGGCATTGTGCCGGATCTTCACGTAATTGCCGTTGCCCGCCGAATAGCCGGCCTTCTCCACCACCCCCTCGCCCACCGCCAGGATCGGGGTGCCATAGGGCGCTGCATAATCGGTGCCCAGGTGCGCCTTGAAGCGCTTCTGCACGGGGTGGAAGCGGCGCATGGTGAACCCGGAGGTGATGCGACTGTACTTGAGCGGCGCCTTCAGGAACGCCTTCCGCAGGCTGTTGCCATCACCATCATAGTAGGTGCCACGCGTGCTGTCGGGCGAGAAGAGAAAGGCCTCCCGCTGCCTGCCACCGCTGCTGTGCCGTGCGGCAAGTACGCGCGCCACCCCATAGGGCCTGCCGTCCACCGTGCGCTCAAGGAAGACCACTGTGAAGTGATCACCCTTCTGGATGCGGTAGAAATCCACCGTCCAGGCGAATACCTCGGCCAGCTGCATGCTCAATGCGGGGTCGACGCCTGCGCGCTCCAGATCACTGTATAGCGCACCGGTCACCTCCACCTCCACCGCACGCTGGGTCGTGGCCACGGGGCGACGGTGCACACGGACGCCCAATGGACGGGTCGTGGTGAAGACGACGTGTTCGGCCGCGTCGGCCTCGTAGATGAAATAGCGCAGTTCACGGCGTGCATCATCGGTGAAGATGAAGGCGATCGGATGCCCTGAACGCATGCGGTGCACATCGAAGGTGCCCTTGGCGAGGCCCACCAGCTCGTCCACCATCGGCACCGGGAGCCCGTGTGCGCCGAGCAGGTCGCCAAAGGTGCTTCCGCCATCCACCCGGGCGCGCTCCACGACGAACCCGTCCAGCGGGATGCCATAGGCGCTGGGCGGATCGGGCAACGTGTCCACCTGCTGCGCCAGCTCATCCTCAGGCACATACTCCACCGGAGGCTCCAGGTCCACCGTGAGCACGATGCCCATCACCAGCAACATCAGGGCCGTCAACGATCCCCACAGGCGCAACTTCCTCATGGAGCGGCAAGTAAGCGCATGCATGAATGGGGAACGCGGTGCCCGGGCCGATCATTTCAACCGGTGGGTGGGGAAAGCGGCACTAATCCACACGTGCGATCGGATGCACCAGGCCCTGGTGGCCCGTCAGCTCCATCTTGATCGAGCCCACCAGCACCTTCGCCTGGGCCAGCACGGGAATGCGATTGCCGTCGTCGGAGATCCACACGTTGAGGTCATCATTGGTGGCGAAGATGCGACCCTCCTGCACCACCGGCTGGAACTTCAGGCAGCGATAGCGGCCGTTGCGGATCTTGATCGTCTCGCGCCCCACGTAACGCATCCGCAGGGGCCACAGCTCATCGTCCAGGAAACAGGGGATGGTGAACTCCTGACCCGGCGTCACCCCGGAGAGGTCGAAGGTGCGCGCGAAATAGAACGCACTCAGCATATCCTGCACATGCAGCGGCACCTGGTGGCTGCGTTTCTTCTGCGTGGTCACGGTTCGCTTGTGCTGCTGGTACACGTATTCCTGACTGAACTCATACCCCCCCTCGCTCACGCTGCGCTTGAACACCCACGGGAACACCCCGTCACGGTCGAACCACGTGTCATATCGGTCGTTCACCTTGTAGAACAGGTTGAAGGCCCCCAGGCTGCGGCCCACCCCCTGGGCGTGCAACAAGGGGCGTCCATGCATGCGCAGATCGCTCTCCCGCAGTTGCAGTACGGCCTCGCCGGCGTCCATGACGCCGTAGTGGACCACATAGGTGAGCCGTTCGCCCGGCTTGAAGGCATTGTGGGCGATGCTCCGGAGGGCGTCATGGGCCTCCCCGGCAGACACGGGCACGGGCGCCTGGGCAGCGGCGGGGCGGAAGACCTCCAGCAGGGTGAGCAGCGGGAGAAGGGTGCGCATCATGCAGTGCCCCTTGCAAATGGGGTGCCGATCGCCGGGTTACGCCGCCTTCTCAGACCACGATGTTCACGATGCGCCCGGGCACCACGATCACCTTCCGGGGCGGCCTGCCCTCCAGGCGGGCCTGAACCTCCGGATGGGCGAGCACCTGCACCTCGACGCCCCCGGGATCGAGGCCGATGGGGAACTCCAGTTGCAGCCGGGTCTTGCCATTGAAGCTTATGGGGTAGCAGAAGCTGTCCTCCACGAGCAGGGCCGGATCGTAGGCCGGCCAGGGCGCGGTGGCGATGCTGTCGGCATGGCCGAGCCGCTGCCAGAGCTCCTCCGCGATGTGCGGGGCGAAAGGCGAAAGGGCGATGGTGAGGGGTTCCAGCACCGCACGCTTCCCGCACTTGAAGCCGCCGAGCTCGTTCACCGCGATCATGAACTGCGCCACGCTCGTGTTGAAGCTCAACCGCTCGATGTCCTCCCCCACCTTCCGCAGCGTGGCGTGCAGCACCTTGAGCTCCGGCCGGGTCGGCGGCTCGTCGCTGACGACGAAGGCATCGGCCGCGTCGTGGAAGAGGTTCCAGAACTTGCGGAGGAAGCGGTAGGTGCCCTCGATGCCATTCGTGTCCCACGGCTTGCTCTGCTCGATGGGCCCCAGGAACATCTCGTACAGCCGCAGCGTGTCAGCCCCGTAGCGCGCGATGATGTCGTCGGGGTTCACCACGTTGAACTTCGACTTGCTCATCTTCTCCACCACAGGCGTGAGCTCCACCTCGGCACCGTCCAGGTGGAAATCGCGGAAGGTGGCCTCCTTGGCACGGGTCCGCGCGGCACCCTCCTCGTCGATCATGTGCCGACCCTCCTTGAGGACAACATGGTCGATCAGGTAGTTTCGGTCGAACGCCCCCGGCGTGCCGTGCTTCTCCCGGGGGAGCATCTGGTAACGATCCGTCCCGCTGCTGCGGTCCACGGTCACGCGGGCCATCATGCTCACGCCCTGGATCATGCCCTGGTTAACCAGCTTCTTGGCCGGCTCATCGAAGGGCAGCCAGCCGCGGTCATGGAGGAACTTGGTCCAGAAGCGGAAGTAGAGCAGGTGCCCGGTGGCGTGCTCGCTGCCGCCCACGTAAAGGTCCACCTGGTGCCAGTAGTTGATGGCCTCCGGTGATGCGAAGCGCTCCGCGTTACCGGGGTCCATGTAGCGCAGGAAGTACCAGCTGCTGCCTGCCCAGCCGGGCATGGTGGTGGTCTCCAGCGGGTGGCCGTTGTAGGTCCAATCGGCGGCGCGGGCAAGCGGGGGCTCACCATCCTCCGTGGGCAGGAACTTGTCCACCACGGGCAGCTCCAGCGGCAGCCGCTCCTCGGGCAGCGTGCGTGGCAGGCCGTCCTCGTAGTAGACCGGGATCGGTTCGCCCCAATAGCGCTGACGACCGAAGGCGGCATCGCGCAGGCGGTAATTGATGCGGCCCTCGCCGCGGCCCAGATGTTCCAGTTCCTGTATGGCGCGCGTGATGGCCTGCGGCACCTTTAATCCGTCAAGGAACCCGCTGTTGGTGAGCGTGGCGTCCTTGCGTTCGTCGGCTTCCTTGGTTACGTCCGCACCCTCGGTGACAGCGATGATGGGAAGCCCGAAATGCGTGGCGAAGTTCCAGTCGCGCTGGTCTCCGCCTGGCACGGCCATCACGGCACCGGTGGCATAGCCCACCAGCACGTAATCACCCACCCACACGGGCACGTGCCTGCCGGTGAAGGGATGCCTCACATATGCGCCGGTGAAGGCACCGGTGACGCGCTTCACATCGGCCTGTCGCTCCCGTTCGCTTCGGTTCTTGGCCTCCGACACATAGGCCATGACCTCCTGGCGTCGCTCGGGGGTCACCAGCTTGTCCACCAGCACATGTTCGGGCGCGAGGGTGATGAAGGTGACGCCGAAGAGCGTGTCGGGGCGCGTGGTGAAGACCTCCACCACATCATCGCCGTCCACCACGGGGAAGCGCACCAGCGCACCCTCG
>CAZUNW010000128.1:0-6862 GCA_964621425.1 uncultured Chryseobacterium sp.
GCATCGGCTTGCGGCCGAAGCGGAACACGAACCAGATGGTCATCAGGTCCAGGAATCCGTTGATGAAGCGGTCAAGCCCGAACTTGGTTCGACCGAAACGGCGCGGATGGTGCTTCACCACCTTTTCGCCGATGTGCCGAAAACCCTCCTTGTGCGCGATGTATGGGATGTACCGATGCATCTCGCCGTAGACCTCGATGGCCTTCACCACCTCGGAGCGATAGGCCTTAAGCCCGCAATTGAAGTCATGCAGATGCACCCCGCTCACGCGTCGCGTGGCCCAGTTGAAGAGCTTGGTGGGAATGGTCTTGCTGAGGGGATCGTGGCGCACCTTCTTCCAGCCGCTCACCAGGTCGAGGCCTTCGCCTGTGATCATGGCATAAAGTGCGGGCACCTCGTCCGGATCGTCCTGCAGGTCGGCGTCCATGGTGACCACCACACGGCCGCGGGCAGCCTTGAAGCCCTCGTTGAGGGCCGGGCTCTTACCGTAGTTGCGACCCAGGCGGATGCCCTTCACCCGGCCGTCCTCTGCCGCCAGCGCACGGATCACCTCCCAGGAACCATCGGTGCTACCATCGTCCACGAAGAGCACCTCATAGGCCACGCCCATGCCCCCGAGCACGGCGCGCAGGCGCGCGGTAAGCGGGCGCAGCGACTCGTGCTCGTTGAGGAGGGGAACGACGATGGATAGGTCCATGGGACCACAAAGGTGCGCAAACCGCCGCGTGCTTCACCGGACACCCTACCTTTGCGCCGGGGCAAGTCTTTCACGACCAGCTCCCGCTGAACCCCCCAGGTCCGGAAGGAAGCAAGGGCAGGCGGTCGCAGCGGTGCGATGGAAGCCGCTTGCCCCACCTACTTGCGGTCCCGGGCCGGTGATCGGACCGGCCCCGGGCCCGAACCCCGAACAACCCCATGGATTTCGTCAAGGTGGTGCTCGTGACCGGAGGAACGAGCGGCATCGGAGCGTCCATCTGCAAGCGGCTGGCAGCCGAGGGGCACCGCGTGTACGGCACCGGCCGCCGTGTGGACGAGCAGCCCAACGGCTACCGGCTCGTGGCGATGGATATCACCGACAATGCCTCGGTGCAGGGGGCGGTGGAGCAGATACTGCAGGAGGCAGGCCGCATCGATGTGGTGGTGAACAACGCCGGCCTGGGCATACAGGGTCCGGCGGAGGACATCAGCCCGGAAATGGCGTTGGGACTGCTGGACACGAACGTGATCGGCGCGCACCGGGTATGCCGGGCCGTGCTTCCGGGAATGCGCGGTCGCGGCAGCGGCCTGGTGGTGCACATCACCAGCCTCGCGGCCAACTACGGCCTCCCCTTCCGCTCATTCTACAGCGCCAGCAAGGCCGCGCTCGAGCGCTACGCCGAGGCGCAGCGCATGGAACTGGCTCCCTTCGGCGTGGGCGTGGTGACCCTGCAGCCGGGTGAGTACCGCACACGCATTGCCACCGGCAGGCTTCACCCCGGGACCATCAGCGCCCCCTACCAGGCCGCCTACGACCGCGTGATGGCCGTGCTGGGTGGCAGCATGCACTACAGCCGCGATCCAGACGAGGTGGCCGTGCTCGTCTCGAAGCTCATCCGCACCAAGGCCCCCCACGGGGTGCACTATGCCGCCCACGGGGTGCAACGCCTCTCCGTGCTGTTGAAAAAGGTGCTTCCGGGCAGGCTCTTCGAGCGCCTGATGATGCGGCATTACCGCTGACGGTGCGCCCTCCGGCCACGGGGCCGTGACAGCCGCGGATCGTGGACAACCCGCCGGGGAACGACCTGTGCCGGCGGCTACCTTCGCCGCATGAAGTTCTTCATTGATACGGCCAGCCTCGCCCAGATCCGCGAGGCCAACGCGCTCGGCGTGCTCGACGGGGTAACCACCAACCCCAGCCTCATGGCCAAGGAAGGCATCAGCGGTGATGAGCAAGTGCTGAAGCACTATGTGGACATCTGCCAGATCGTGGACGGCGACGTGAGCGCCGAGGTGATCAGCACCGAACTGGAGGGCATGATATCCGAGGGTGAACGCCTGGCCGCCCTGCACCCGAACATCACCGTCAAGGTGCCCATGACCCGCGACGGGGTAAAGGCCATCAAGTACTTCAGCGGCAAGGGGATCAAGACCAACTGCACCCTGGTGTTCAGCGCGGGCCAGGCCCTGCTGGCCGCCAAGGCGGGCGCCACCTACGTTTCCCCCTTCATTGGCCGGCTGGATGACGTGAGCACGGACGGGATCCGACTCATCGAACAGATCCGCACCATCTACGACAACTACGGCATGGATACGCAGGTGCTGGCAGCGAGCGTACGCCACCCCATGCACATCATCCAGTGCGCCGAGGTGGGGGCCGATGTGGCCACCTGCCCGCTCAGCGCCATCGTCGCTCTCTTCGACCACCCGCTCACCACCATCGGCCTGGAGAAGTTCCTGGCGGACCACCGCAAGGCACAGGCCGCAGCGCGCTGAACATGTTGATGCAGCTGCATCCGCGTGACCCCGAGCCGCGCAAGGTGCGGACCATCGTGGAGAAACTGCGGGAGGGCGCCGTGGTGGTGTGCCCCACCGACACTGTGTACGCGTTCATATGCAGTCCGCAACATGCGGCCGCCATGGAGCGCGTGGCACGGCTGAAGGGCGTGCGCCCGCAACGCGCCGAGCTGTCGCTGGTGTGCAGGGACCTCTCCCAGGCGGCTCGGTACCTACGCCCCATCGACACGGCGACCTTCCGCCTGCTGAAACGGGCCCTGCCCGGGCCCTTCACCTTCATCCTGCCTGCAGGCGGTGAGGCGCCCAAGCTGTTCCAGACCAACCGCCGCACCGTGGGTGTTCGGGTCCCCGACCATCCCGTGCCACTGGCCTTGGTGGAGGAACTGGGGCATCCGCTGGTGGCCGCATCCGTGCATGACCCTGACAAGGTGGTCGACTACACCACCGACCCGGAACGCATCGCCGAGCATCTCGGCGGACAGGTTGACCTGGTGATCGATGCGGGCATGGGCGGCCTGGAAGGCAGCACCGTGGTGGACCTGAGCGGGGAGATCCCCGTGGTGCTGCGGCAGGGGAAAGGCGCCGTGGATGGCCTCTGGTAGGAACGCTTACCCCCCTTTCCGCAAGCGCTGGAAGGCCTTCGGCAGGCAGCGGACCAGGTCCATGGCCACCATGCCGTCCATGCCAAGCCCGGCAGCAGCGATGTCCCCCGCCAACCCGTGCACCCAGGCACCGAGCACCGCTGCTTCCGGCGCGGACAGGCCCTGGGCGAGCAGTCCGGTCAACAGGCCGGTTAGGACGTCCCCAGAGCCGCCCTTGGCCATACCCGCGTTGCCGGTCGCGTTGAAGCGGACCGTGCCATCGGGCAGGCAGACCGCGCTGTAGGCTCCCTTCAGCAGCACGACGACCCCGTGTGAGCGTGCAAAGGCCAGGCTCCGGGCGATCCTGTCCCGCGTGTTCGCGGCGGCACCGAACAGCCGGTCCGCCTCGCCCGGATGAGGAGTGAGCAGGGCCCCGGGCGGCAGCAGTGCGAGGAGCGCGGGCCGCGCGGCAAGGAGGTTCAAGGCATCGGCATCGAGCACGAGCGGCACGCAGGCGCCTCGGAGCACCTCCTCCAGTATCAGGGCGGTGCCTGCGGCCTGTCCGATGCCCGGCCCCATCCCGAGCGCGGTCCAGCGCCCAGGGGGAACAGGACCGGAGAGCGCGTCGGCCTCCGGCCCTTCCAACACCATGGCCTCGGGCACCTGCGCATGCAGGACCGGGGCCGCCCCCCGGGGAACACAGGCCGTGACCAGGCCGGCGCCGCTGCGGGTGGCGGCCGCAACGGCCATGCAGGCCGCCCCCAGATGCCCGCGGCCACCGACCAGCAACAAGGCATGTCCGAAACTACCCTTGTGCCCTGCGCTGGGCCGTTCGGGGAGCAACGCGGCCACATCCCCCTCCTCGGTGAGGGACCAGGCGGCACCGCTCTCGGCAAGGGCCTTGGGATCCAGCCCGATGTCCAGGATCCGCAGGTCACCGACATGGGAGCGGTGCTCCGGCAGAAGCAGGAAGGGCTTGGGTGCCTGGAAGGTGAAGGTCGCCGCAGCGCGGACAACCGCATCCGGATCCGCCGGGCCACCCCCGGCGAAAGCCCCCGAGGGCAGGTCGACGGACACCACCTCCGCGCGCGATGCATGAAGGGACCGCACAAGGCCCCGGTAGGGTTCCCCAAGTGGGCGGGAAAGCCCGGTACCGAACAGCGCGTCCACCACCAGGTCGCCGGCGCGCAGCGCGGGCAGGTCTGCGAGAACAGGCACGCTGAACGAACCCAGCCTGCTCAAGTTCAAGCGATTATCCGCCGATGATCCAACTGCATTCCCAGGCACTACCACGCGCACGTTCCATCCGCGCTTGGCAAGGATCCGGGCGATGGCAAGGCCATCGCCGCCATTGTTCCCGGGACCGCAGAGCACGCAGGCCTCGGTCGTGCTACCGGCCCGTTCCACCAGCGCTGCCACGAACGCATGGGCGGCCCGTTCCATGAGGTCGATGGAGGCGATGGGCTCGCGCTCCATCGTCAGGCGGTCCAGCGTCCGCACCTGATCGGCGTCCAGCACGGGGAGCATGCTCACCAAGGTAGGCCCAAAATGAAGAAGCCCCCGTTACCGGGGGCTTCTCCGATGAGGGACCTCTACTTATTGGAAGTAGAAGTTCATGTTGATCGACAGACCGTTGTTGTTGGTGTCGATGCCGAAATCGTTCTCCTTGGTGCCGGACTCGATCTCGCCAGCGCCGTTGTCGCCGGTGGCACGGTCCCAGGAGGTGGTGTTGAAGCCTTTGCTGGCGAGCATGAGGCCCCAGCTGTACTCAGCGCCCAGGGACACTTTCGGAGCCACGAACCATTCCACACCGGCGAAAGCGTTCAGGCCCACCATGAAGGCGCCGCCCTGCTTCTCGGAAGTGATGCGCGAGCCCGTGTTGTCCAGGCTGTTGCCGTACTCGTAGCTCTTCTTCTGGCCGGCGATGCCCAGGTTCACGTCAGCGCCGTAAACACCCACCACGCGGGTGCTGCCGATACGCTTCTCGAGACCCACACCCAGCTGGATCGTGTTACCGCCCGTCTTCGTGGAGTTCTCCACGGTGGCGTTCGGGTCCGTGCTGCCGAGGTCGGCCACGAGTTCAGTCTCCTTGTGGCTGTAGAAGCCCAGGCGCACGCGACCGCGGTAGGCGGTATTGGCATCCTTCAGCTTCTTCACACCGATCACGGCACGGGTCACGCCACCGAAGGCACCACCGTCACCGCCGTTCGCCCAATCGTAGGGATCCCAGGAAGTGGCGGACACCCAATCGGGGATGCTGTTGTCCGTGTTGCCATTGAACAGGTTGCCGGCGTAGCCGAGGAAGGGAGAGGCGTCGATGGTCAGGCCCCAGTCCCCGTCCTGGGACAGCCAGTTCTCACCGCGATTGCTGGTGATCTCACCCGTTTGGGCGGTCACTGCCGTAGCGGCGGAGATCGCTGCAGCGAACAGTACGGTCTTCTTCATTTTACTCGTTTTGGTTTGACTTGAGTTCGTTAAGTACTCTTGGTCCTTGCAGGACAAAAGTAGGCGGAAGCGGGGGCGAAGATATAAACAACCGGAGGCGATATCAACAGCTTTTTGTTCATCCGCGTTCCGGGGGTGCATGGCCCGCCGTGTGTCCGACCAGCCCTTGTCCGAGGCGAAGGTAGCCGCTGGCGGCCTAATGCCAAATGGCATGCCAAAGGCGCGGATCACTGGCGCTCGGCGAGCATGGGCACGAACCGGAAGTCCCCGTGCTCCTCACGCTGTACCGCGCGGTCCAGGCCGATGCGCAGGCGCACCATCCGTTGCACCGCCCCCTCCCCGACCGGGATGACGGCGGAACCGCCCGCACGCACCTGCGCGAGGAGCGCCTCGGGCACAAAGGGCGCACCGCAGGTCACCAGCACGTGATCATAGGGGGCATGGGCGGGAATGCCCGCGAAGCCATCACCGTGGTAGAGGGCGGCTTTGAGCCCCAGGTCCTCGATGCGCTTGCGCGTGGTTTGGAACAGGGGGCGGTGCCGCTCGATGCTCCAGACCTTCACACCCATGGTGGCCAGTACGGCCGTCTGGTAGCCGCTGCCAGTGCCCACCTCCAGCACGCGCTGCCCCCGCTTCACCTCAAGCAGCTGGGTCTGGAAGGCCACGGTGAAGGGCTGCGAGATGGTCTGGCCGCAGCCGATGGGGAAGGCCTTGTCCTCGTATGCATGCAGGTGCAGTGCGCTGTCGCCGATGAACAGGTGGCGCGGCACACGTCCGATCGCATCCAGGACGGCCTCATCCGTGATGCCCTTCGCCCTGAGCTCCTGCACCAACTTGCGCCGGGCCCCTTGGGACCGGTAATCATCACCTGGAAGGCTCATCGGGTCAAAAGTAGCCGGGGCGCCAAGGGCCGGGGACCTATTTTCGCGCCGCTTTTCCAAAGGGCCATGTCAGAAAGCCGGTCACGCATCGGGATCCTGGGGGCCGGCCACCTGGGCCGGATCCACCTGCAACAGGCCCTGGCCATCCCCGAATTGGAGGTGATCGGGTTCCACGACCCCGACCCCGCGCGCTGCGTCGCAGTGCAGGCCGAGCTCGGGGTGCCCGCGCTGGGCTCGGTGGAGGCCGTGATCCGGGCCGCCGACCTGGTGGACGTGGTCACCCCAACCCTGAACCACCATGCCTGCGCCATGCAGGCCATGGAGCAGGGGCGCCACGTGTTCATCGAGAAACCGCTGGCCAACACCCTGGAGGAGGGGCGCGAGCTGGTGCGTACCGCGGAGCGACTGGGGCTGTGCGTGCAGGTGGGCCATGTGGAGCGCTTCAACCCCGCCTTCCAGGCC
>CAZUNW010000129.1:0-6844 GCA_964621425.1 uncultured Chryseobacterium sp.
CGTTGTCCGGCGAGCTGTTGCGCGGGGCGAAGCGCTGGTTGCCGGTGCCCGCGCCGCCGCGGCCGTCGGCCGTGCGGTAGGTGCCCGCGGCGTGCCAGGCCATGCGGATCATGAGCCCGCCGTAGTGGCCCCAGTCGGCGGGCCACCAGTCCTGGGAGTCGGTCATCAGCTTCGAGAGGTCCGCCTTCAGCGCCTTGTGGTCGAGCTTCTTGTAGGCCTCGGCGTAGCTGAAGCCGGGGTCCATGGGGTTGGACACGGGCTGGTGCTGGTGGAGGATGGAGAGGTTGAGGTTGTTGGGCCACCATTCGCGGTTGCCCGTGCCGCGGCCTGCGACGGGGAAGCGCATGGCGCCGTGCATGACGGGGCATTTGCCCGCTCCGCTGGCGGGGTTGCCGGCCTCGAGGGTGGCGTGGGGATGGTCGTGTGCCATGGGGGTTCGTTTCGGGGGGAGCAAAGGTGCGAAACGAACGGCGCCTGAGCGTGTGATGTTCGTCACGCCCGCCAGGCACCGCATCCGCATGAAGACCCGGACACCCCTAGGGCATCCGGAAGCTCAGCCAGATGCAATCGTCCACCTGGTCGGTGGCACCGCGCCATTCATCGAACAGGGCGTCAACTTGGCATGCGCCGCCAGCGAAAAGGCGACCGCTGCGCACCCATTCCATCAAACCCCGCAGCTGCAGGCGCCTGCCCTGCGCACCGCCGAACTGGTCGGTGATGCCATCGGAGAACAGCATCACACGGTGGCCGGCCGCATCCAGCGAGCCGGTGGTGATCACAGGCCTGCCCTGCACCGAGAAGGAGGTGAGGCCCCGGCTCTTGGACAGCACCTGCGGCTCGCCATCGGGGCCCGCCACCATCAGGTTGCCGTTCAGGCTGGACCAGTCCATGCGCTTGGTGGCCAGCTCGATGCGTACGATGGTGAGGTCCATGCCCACATGGTCGGTCTCCATCATGTTGCGCGCCAGGCGGGACTGCAGGTGGCCGAGCACCATCTGGATGATGGTGTCCACGCCTTTCGGCAGCCTCCCGGGCCGGCCCATGAGGTTGCTCAGGATGTCGGTGGCCAGGATGGTGATCAGGGCGCCCGCCATGCCGTGGCCGGTGCAGTCGCCCAGGGCCAGGTAAAGGTGGTCGCCGTGGCGGCGATACCAGCGGAAATCGCCGGAGACCCCGGCGAGCGGGCGGTCCATCACGTGCACGTCGGAGAGCGCCGCCAGCTCGTGCTCCATCTCCGGCATGAAGCACTCCTGCACGAAGCGGGCGTAGTGCAGGCTTTTGGCCAGGTCATCCTGGCGCTGCATCGCGGAACGCTCCCGGCGGCCCATCTCGTCGCGGTGGCTGGCCAGCTCCGTCTGCTGCTGGTGCAGACGCGTCTCCTCCTCGTAGAGGCGGATCGCCGTGCTCACCGACAGCTCCATGTCCACCGGCTGCCATGGCTTCTCCATGTACCGGTACAGGCGCACCTGCGCCACGATGCCTTTCACCGCCTCCATGTCGGCCTGGCCGGTGAGCATGATCTTCTTCGTGCGCGGCACCAGCTTCTCCAGCTGCACGAGCACCTCGCTGCCCTTCATGGGGTGCATCATGTAGTCCACGATGGCCACCGCCGGATAAGAACCGTGTTCCAGCTCCTCCTGCACCAGGGACAGGGCCTCATCACCACTGGTGGCCGTGAGGATCTGCCACCCGTCGGGTACCACCAGCCTCAGGTGGATGCGCAGCGTGTCCAGGATGAGCTGCTCATCGTCGACCAGCAGGATGTAGGGGCTGGAGGAGTGGGGCATGGCGTTCGATCCTTGGTGCGGGTCAGGCCGCGGAGGGCTGGTGTTTGGGCAGCTGCACGACGAACTCGGTGCGGGAGGGGGCCGACGAGCAGCGGATGGTCCCGCCGTGCCGGTGCACGATGGCCTGGGCAATGCTCAGGCCCAGTCCGGTGCCCTCCCCCCGCTGCTTGGTGGTGAACATCGGCTCAAAGATGCGGCCGATCACCTCAGGCGGGATCACAGGGCCGTTGTTGCCCACCGTCACGGTGACGTGCATGGCGGACTGCTCCATCCGCACCCAGATGTGCCCATCGGAGCCCAGCGCCTGCACGGCGTTGGTCAGCAGGTTGGTCCATACCTGGGCCAGCTCATCCTCCATGGCCTTGATGGGCACGGGACCCCCTTCATCGATCTCGAACAGGATGCCCTTGCGCGTGCCGCTGGCGAACAGTTCGCGGATATTGACCATCTGCCGCCGCAGGTCGAACTCCACCGGGATGCCGAGCGAATCACGGTGGATGTAGCTGCGCAAGGCCTGCACCATGCGGTTGGACCGTTCCGCAGCATAGGAGATGATGCGCGCGGAGGTCTGCATCGTGTGGAAGGCATGCAGCGTATGGAGCAGGACCTGTGCGTTCGGATGCTCCAGCAGGGCGCGCTGCGCGCTGGACAACGGCGGTTCCCAACCCAGGTCGGCCAGCAGCCCGGACCAGTGGTGGTGCGGTGCCAGTGCGGGGAACTCATCGCGCAACAGCCCGCGCAGGGCCCGGTCACGCTTGTGCATGCCGGCGGGTTCGATCCGGCGCGCCGCCTCCAGGAAGCCCGGCAACAAGTGCGCATCGGCCGGGTCGAGGTGGGGCAGGTGCTCCCGCAGCCAGGTGCTGCCGGCGTGCGTAAGGTTCTTCACCGAGCCACCGATCGCACCCAGCGGCGTGTTCAGCTCGTGGGCCACACCAGCGGTCAAGCGCCCCAGCACGGACATCCGCTCCTGCCGCATCAGTTCATCCTGCAGCACCTTCAGCTGCTCCAGGGCGGTCTCGTCCGATGCGTATACGTTCACGAAATCGAAGCCGGGCACCGTGCTCGACATCACGCGGAACACACGCTCGCCCACCTCCTGGCGGAAACCCTTGCCCGTGCCTGCCACCTGCCTGATGCGCTGGGCGGTATCCTCGTCGAGCCGGCCGCCCGGGCTCACCGCCCACGCCCGCAGCAGCGGTGTGGCGGCCGGATTGGCGTAGTCCAGTCGGCCATCGGATGTCATGCGCATCACCGGATAGGGGTTAACCTCCGGGAAGCGGCTGATGGCCTCCATCTCACGCAGACGGCGCTCACGCTGCACCAGCGAGGCCTGAAGTTCCACGTTCAACTTCGTCTGCAGTTCCGCGCTGCGGCGCTCCATCACCAGCGCGTGCTGCATGGAGGCGACCTCCAGCAGCTTGACGGCCAACAGGTCCGCCATACGCTCCAGCAGCCGGCGGTGGTCGTCGGTGAAGAAGCCCGCCATGGGATGGGCCGAGGCGATGACACCCAGCACACGGCCGCCCGCGAGGATCGGCACGGCGAGCTCCGAAGCGGGCGCACCCTCCTCCACCGCCATTCCGGACAGGGGCTCGTTCACCAGTTCCATGCGGCCGTTGTGGGCCGCACGGCCGGCGATGCCCTCCCCCAGGCGGAGCCGGCGCGGCTCGGCCAGCTCGCGCTGACCGGAGGCCCCGGCCTGAAGCCGCGCTGACAGGACAAGTTCCCCTTTGGTGGCCAGGTGTTTGTAGAGTGCACAGTCCACGAGCCCAAGGAGCGGAAGCACCTCCTCCAGCGCCGTCCAGAGCACATCGCGCTCGTCGGTAAGGGGGATCGCGCGCTTGTTGAAGCGGTTCAGCGCCTGCTCGATGAGCAGGTCGGTGTTCCGCTGCCGGAGCAGCAGGTCCCGCTCCACGGCCGTGGCCATGGCCGAGCAAAGGGACCGGAGGATGGCCTCCTCCTCCACGGACCAGGTGCGCACGTGGGTGCATTGGTCAAAGCCCAGGAAACCCCAGAAACGGCCCTGCACCGTGATGGGCAGCACCAGGATGGAAAGGATCTGCTGCGACTCCAGCAGGCCGCGCACCTCGTCGCTCTTGATCTCGGCCACCACGGCCTTGAAGGGCGCATCCCGCCTGAGCGGGTCCATGAACTCGCCGAAGGCCTCGGCGGGCACGCCCTGGAGCTCGGGGTTGTCCAGCTGGGGCGCCGCCTGGCCCGAGTTCCATTCCATGCGCTGGCTGGTGGTCAGCGGTGCGCCATCCGCGGCAAGCTCGTTGGTGAACAGGTACACGCGATCAACGCCCGTGCTCCTGCCCACAAGCTCGGCCGCCTTGTACAGCGCCTCCATCAGGTCCTCCGCACCGACCAGGCCGGCCATGGCCTCCGAGGTGGCCTGGAGCAACAGGCCCTTGGTCAGCAAGGCCTGCCTCACCTCCTGCTCGCCGGTGACATCGTACACGGTGGCCAGCACCTGCGGTTCGCCCTTCGATACGAAGCAGCGGCCCACCTCCTTCATCCAGCGCAGTTCACCGTCCGCGCACCGGATCCGGTAACTCATCGCGTATGGCGCCAGGTCGCGGCTGGCCTGCGCAAAGACAGCATCCACGGCCTCCTGGTCCTCGGCGATGCACAGGGACTGGAAGGCGGGGCGCGTGCCGTCGAACAGGGTGGTAAGCGGGTATCCGCTCAGGTCCTCCCCGTGCGCGCTGATGAACAGGTGCACGACGAGGGGGTCGAGCAGTGCGCGGAACGTGCATCCCGGGATGTTCTCCAGCAGCACCTGCTGGGCGTTCTCATCGCTGCTCAACCGGCCCAACGCCGGACGCTGCACCGATGCAGGTTCACCCGCCCCGGCCTTGGCCCGCTTGCCGCTGCTCACCGTCCTCCTCGCCATGGGTGTTCAGGGCAAGTTACGGGTAAACGAAGCGGGTGCGATGAAGACCGCGCAAAGGACATGGGGCGCGATACGCAAGCAAATGCCAGGAGTTACGGATGGGCGTGATCGGCGGATGCACAGGCTTCATGCTGCAGGGAGCAGGAAGGCGAAGGATGTGCCGCGGTCGGGCCGTGAATCCAGCTCCAGCTGGCTGTCATGCCGGTCCAGGAACTCCTGCACGATGAGCAGGCCCACACCGTGGCCTTTCTCCTGGGCGGTGCCCCTGCTGCTGAAGGAGGTGCGCGCGCGCACGTTGCGCACCTCATCCTCGGTCATGCCCTTTCCCGTATCCGTGACGGTGAAGCGTAAAAGGCCCTTTTCATCGGCCACACCCACCGTGACCTCACCACCCTGGGGGGTGAACTTGATGGCATTGGACACCAGGTTGCGCAGCACGCTGGCCAGTGCGAAACGGTCCGCCTGCACCGCGAACTCCCGATCCAACGCGAACCGCAGGTCAACACCCTTCCGGACGGCGTCATCGGCCATCAACTGGCGGACCTGCTCCAGCACGGGCCGCACCGGGTTGGCGTGTATGTCCAGCTTCAGGGAGCCCTGCCGGGAGCGCACCCAGAGCCGGATGCTGTCCAGCATGTGCAGGGTGGACAACGCATCCATGCGGATGCGGCGGATCATCGCCAGGCGCTCCTCCTCCCCCACCTCCTCCAGCACCGCATCGTCCAGGCTCACCACCAGGTTGCCGAAGGGGCTGCGCAGGTCGTGGGACATCATCTGGATCAACCTGTTGCGCTCGGTGACGTTGGTCTCAAGCATGGTGTTGTAGACCGAGGCGCTGCGGTTCAGTTCCAGCAGCTCGTGCTGGAAGACATCGTTCACCCGCACCGCGTAGCCCACCTGGAAGAGGGTGAACCCGAGCGAGCCCAACACGTTGATGATGCGGATGATCCGCGTCTCCTCGGCCGTCATATCGATCGGCATCAAGCGCGGGTCCTCCAGCACGATCCAGCTGGCCACCAGGAGGAACACCGCGCCCATCAACAATGCGTAGGGTCGCTCGTGCCGGTCGAACACCACCACCAGGCTCACGAACACCGGCAGGATGAAGAACAGGATGAATGAGCCCAGCGAGAAGACCATGCTGATCAGGAAGATGACAATGGCCGCATGGGCATGCACGAGCAGCTTGGCCGGGAGCGGACGGCGGGCGCGGACCAGGACCACAGCGACGGCGGCACTGACCGAGAGGGACCCCGCAAGCCAGGAGACCAGGCTGAACAGCAGCAACTGGTCCACCAGGAACAGGAAAAGGCCGAAGAAGAACTGGAAGATGACGGTGATGGCGAAGATGCGGTCGGGAATGGCCATGCGTTCGGCATGGATGAAGCGCTTCAAGAGCGCCCGCAGCGATGCGACCGGACCGGCCTTTGCCTTGTTCAACGCCATCCCCACTCCCCCTGGATATTCCAAAGATAACCCTGCTGCCGTGCCCAAGGCGGCGCCGGGTCAACCCGCCTTGGGCAGCTCCGCATCCAGCCCATTCAGCCAGCGGAGCAGGTCCACGGCCAGCCTGCGGGCATCGGCCGCATCCTGCCGCGCACAGGCCTGCTCGCAGGCACGGGCCAGCTGCTGGCCCTCCACCAGGCGCATGGCCGCAAGCCCGCCGGCGATGCCGTGCACGCCCACATGCAACTGTTGCATGTCGCCATCCTGCAGCCTGTCGCCGATCTGGGCCAGCCAGCGGGGCATGCTGCGCACCAGCGCATCGCGCATGTTGGCGGCCACCTCGGGCCCAAGGTCGGAGGCCAGCGAATCGAACCAGCCAATGTCCTCGACCGGCGCCGGATGGGGGGCACCGGGCTCCACGGCGCACGCGGCCAGGTTGTTCAGGATAATGGCCACCAGGCCGGCCTCGGTGTAGGGCTTGGTGATGTAATCGTTCATGCCCGCGTCCAGGCAGCGCTGGCGCTCGCTGGCCAGTGCATGGGCCGAGCACGCCACGATGGGCACCTTCACACCCATCTCCCCGCGCAGTACCTCCGTGGTCTGTATGCCGTCCATCACCGGCATCTGTACGTCCATGAGCACGAGGTCCGGCTTCGCCTCCTCCATGCCGCGCAGCGCGATCGCGCCATTGCCGGCCACGCGCACCTCGGCACCG
>CAZUNW010000130.1:0-6776 GCA_964621425.1 uncultured Chryseobacterium sp.
GGCAGCGGTCGGTGCGGAAGTTGAATCAGATCACCACATCGCCGGGGCGGATGGTGGCGATCGGTTTCCCGTCGGCACCCGCGACCGCATGCGGCGCGATGAACTCGTCGGTGATCCCTTCGGCGTAGCTGCGGGTGTAGGCCTCGCAGGCTTCTGACACCACCGCACCCTCGCCCCGCACCAGCAGGTCGTAGGCGCGCTTCACACGTTCCCACCGCTTGTCCCGGTCCATGGCGTAGTAGCGGCCCACCACCGAGGCGATGCGGACCGGCAAGCCTTGCACTCCTGAGAGGAAGTCGCGGAGGTAGCCCAGGCCGCTCCTGGGGTCGGCATCGCGCCCATCCGTGAAGGCGTGAACGAACACGTCGGGCACGCCGGCATCCACCGCCGCGTGGCACAGCGCGCGCAGGTGGTCCTGGTGGCTGTGCACGCCTCCCTTGCTGAGCAGACCCATGAAGTGCAACCGGGCACCGGCAACCAGCGCGGCGCGGAATGCCTCCTGCAGCACCGTGTTGCGTGCGAGGGATCCGTCCTCCACCGCCTTGTCCACGCGCAGCAGGTCCTGGTATACCACACGTCCGGCACCGATGTTGAGGTGCCCCACCTCGCTGTTGCCCATCTGGCCCGCGGGCAGGCCCACATGCTCACCGTCCGTGCGGAGGGTGGCGTGCGGGCATTCCGCCAGCAGGGCATTGAAGCGCGGAGTGCGCGCCTGGGCAATGGCATCGGTGTGGTCGCCGGCGCCGATGCCCCAGCCGTCGAGCACGACCAGGACGACCTTGCGGGTTGCGTGCATCAGGAGGCGATGGGGAAGCTGGCTGCAAAGATAGCCCCACCGCCAGGGGCGTTGCGGACCTCGAGATCGCCGCCCATGCGGCGCATGAGCCTTCGCGCGATGTAAAGTCCCAGGCCGGTGCCCTTCACCTGGCGCGTGGCCTCGTCACCACCACGGTGGAAACGTTGGAAGATGCGCTCGCGCTCGGACTCCTGCACACCGGGCCCCTGGTCGGCGACCTCGAGCACCGTGGCATGTTCCTGCCGCAGCAGGCTTACGCTGACCCGGGTTCCCGCCGGGGTGTACTTGCCGGCGTTCTCCAGCAGGTTGTCCACGACCGAGCGCAGGGCGAGGGCCTCGGCCCTCACCGCCAGCCCGGCCGGTATGTGCATCTCCACCGCGTGGCCGGAGAGCACTGTGGCCCGTGCCCGTTCCACGGCCTGGCGCACCACTTCGCCCGCGTCCACCGGCCCCAGTTCCACATGCAGGTCCTTCTCCTCGGCCTGGGCCGCGAGCAGCACCTTGTCCGTGAGGGCCGAGAGCCGGTCGAGGTCGGCGACCGCCTGTGCGGCCAGGCCCTCCCGCTGCTCGGGCGCGAGGCTGTGGCGCTGCAGCGTCTGCATGCTCAGTTTGGCCCCGGCGATGGGCGTCCGCAGTTCGTGTGTCACGGCCAGGAGGAAATTGCGCTGCGCACGCGCCAGCTCGAGGTCTCGCCGGATGGCCCGGTAGGTGAGCACCAACGCCGCGACCAGCAGTGCGAGGAAAACGCTCCCTTCCCCCACCACCATCCAGAAGGTGCGTTCGGCCCGTCCCTGCTCCTCGCCCGTGGCCAGGTGGAAGGCGTCCACCAGGGCACGCATCTCCTGGTCCTTGCGCACCAACAGGTAGGCCCACCAAAGGGACTGCAGTACGATGTAAACCGCGAGGATGCCGAACAGCAGGAGCGTCCGTCGATGGCCCTTGGGGAACACGGTGCCAAGGTACTTGATGTGTCGGCGCCTATCTTGGCCGCGCTCGGCATGGACCTGGAAGCGGCCAAAGCGTTCATCCTGGAGAAGCTCCGCACGGAGCTTCCGGACCGGCGCACCTATCACAGCCTGGAGCATACCCTCGATGTTTACGCCGCCGTCATCGACATCGCCGCGCGCGAACGGGTTGACGCCGTCGAGATGCAACTGTTGAAAACCGCCGCCCTGTTCCACGATGCGGGGTTCACAGAGCATGACGTGGACCACGAGGAGGCCGGCTGCCGCATTGTGCGTCGTGCCCTGCCGGGATTCGGCTATGCACCGGAGCATGTGGAACGTGTGTGCGCCCTGATCATGTCCACCCGCATACCGCATCGCCCGGAGGACCGGCTTGAGGAGATCCTCTGCGATGCGGACCTCGACTACCTGGGCCGCCCTGATTTCGTGCGCATCGGCGACCTGCTGTTCGCCGAGCTGCGCGCCTACGGTGTGCTTTCATCCGAGCTGGAATGGAACCGCGTACAGGAACGGTTCCTGCGTGAGCACCGCTTCTTCACCGCAACGAACATGCGGGACCGCGACCCGTTGAAGGCCGCCCACCTCGCCGGATTGCAGCGATGGCTGGCCGAGAACGACCCCTCCTGAACGAAAAGGGCCGGTCTTTCGACCGGCCCCTGCAGTGGTGCCTCCCAGAATCGAACTGGGGACACACGGATTTTCAATCCGTTGCTCTACCAGCTGAGCTAAGGCACCCTATGTTTCGCTCCCGGGGCGTTGTGACGATGTCACAGGCTCGGGGGCCGCAAAGATAGCAGTTCATGGGATCCACGGACCAAGCCTGCACCGACCTGGTCGTCGACATCGGCAATTCACGGGTGAAACTGGCGCTCTTCCGCGGGGGCGAGTTGCTCCGCTCCGTCCGGATGGATGAGCTCACTGCTCCCGGCTTGGACGGGTTCCTGTCCGGGGACCGGCCCGGCGCCATCGGCGTCGCCTCAGTGGGGGCGCCTGCCAAGTGGCCCCTGCACGTGCTTTCCGGTCTTGCCCCGGTGTATGAGCTGACCGGGGCATCTCCTTCGCCCGTTCCCAATGCCTACGCCGATCCGCGCACGCTGGGCGTCGACCGGCTGGCCAATGCGGCCGCGCTGCACGTCCGCTTCCCGGGGCGTGCTGCCCTTGCCATCGACCTCGGCACCTGCATCACCTATGACCTGGTGCTGCCGGAACGCGGCTTCGTGGGCGGCGCCATCAGCCCGGGCCCGCGCATGCGCGGCCTTGCCATGCATCATTACAGTGCCCGGCTGCCATTGTTGGAGGACCCGGGTGCCCCGCCCCTTGTAGGTGGGGATACGCTGGGGTGCATCGCTTCGGGCATACACCACGGTGTGCGGCTCGAGGTGGCCGGCATGGTCGCCGAGCTGCGGGCCACGCACCCGGGTCTGGCCGTGGTCCTTACCGGTGGCGCGGCCCCCGCCTACGCGACCGCCCTCAAAAGTGGCATCTTTGCCGACCCGCTCCTGACCCTGCGTGGAATCCATGTCCTGCTTGCGCACCACCTGCATCCTTCCCGCGGCCGCTAGTGCCCTCTTGGGCATCACGCTGCAGGCGCAGGTGGTGGTGGATTCGCCCTATTCCTCCTATGGTCTTGGCGACCAATTGCACACCAACCAGGTGGTCCAGGCGGGCATGGGCGGCACGGGTATCGCGGCCACCGACCCCTACAGCGTAAGCGCCCAGCAGCCTGCAAGCTACTCCCACCTGCAGCGGCCCTGCTTCGAGATCGGGGGTATGGCCCGTTGGGTAAGGCTCCGGTCCGATGAGGGGGAGCAGTCCCGCAACGCGGTGCGTGCCATCGGCCTGAGCGTGGGCGTGCCCTTCGCAAAGGGCCGTGCCGGGATGGCCATCGGGCTGGCACCCTTCACCGATGTGGGCTACCGCATCAACGACGCCGGCCAACTGCCTGATGGGCGCACCGTCCGCTATGTCTACGAGGGTTCGGGCGGGCTGAGCCGTGCCTTCGCCGGGGTGGGCGCCGCCCTCCTGCAGCGGCGCGATTCGCTCGGCAACGGCCACCGGCTGTCCCTTGGGGCCAATTTCGTGTATGTATTCGGCGGCATCGAGCGCACCCGCAAGGCCTACTACCCCGAGGCAGCGGACTACCTGAACACACAGGCCTTCTCGTCGCTGGTCGTCCGGGGGCCCTCCGCCACCATCGGCCTGCAATACGTGGGTGACCTGCGCCGCCGTAACTCGGCGGACGAGGAGCCGTTGCGCTGGACCGTGGCCGCATCAGTGGACCCTGGCACGGGCGTCAGCGCCCGGCGGACCGAACTGGTCAACTCCTTCTCGGCCACGACCACCGGTGTGGAAACATTGCGTGACACCATCGCCTACACCGACGGCTCGCGCGGCACGCTGGGCCTGCCCCTGGCGTGGGGTGTGGGGCTGGGCCTGGTGAGCCCCACCTGGACGGTGATGGCCGAGGCGCGCGTGCGCGATTGGAGCACCCTGCGGGTGGACGTGGAGGGCTACAGCCTGCAGGAGGAACTGGCACCGGGTCTGAGCTATGCGCTCGGCGCGGCATGGACCCCGCTGGGGCTTCGCAACGGCAGCTTCCTGGGTCGTTCCACCTACCGCCTGGGCTACAGGCACCTCAAGGACTACCTGCGTGTGGCCGGTGAACAGCTTCGGGAGAACGCTGTAAGCATGGGCGCATCCCTGCCGCTGCTGGGCTCGGTGACGCGCTCGCGCTTCAATGTGGCTGTGGACCTGGGCGAGCGCTCCAGCCCCGCCGCGGGGGGCATCCGCGAGGGCTTCATCGACCTGTTCATCGGCTTCACCATCACCCCCGACATCCGCGAGGTGTGGTTCCGCAAGCGCCGCATCGAATGACCGGCCCCGTAGGTCGCGGCCCCTGGATACTCCTGGTGGTGATGGCCCTGGGTGTCGTGGCCTGCGTGAACGACCTCGACCGGGTGGCCGCCGTGGAGGTGGCCGCCGATGCACCGGACCGGGTGACCAGCAACGCCGAATACCTGTTCAGTGACAGCGGCCGCTTGCAGAACCGCCTCCGAGCGGGCCGCATCGCCGAACGCCTGTTGGGGGAGGACCGGCGGACCGAGCTCAGTGAGGGGGTGGAGCTGGTGTTCTTCGATCCCCGGGGCCTCCAGGCCAGTGTGCTTACCGCCAGCCGGGGCACGGTGCTCCCGGGAAGCAAGCGCATGGAGGTCAATGGGAATGTGGTGTTCACCAACGCCCGGGGCGAGCGGCTGGAGACCGAGCAACTGGTTTGGAGCCAGGACAGTTCCCGGGTACATACCGACCGCCCGGTGCGCATCGCCCGCGGTGCCGACGTGATCCATGGGGTGGGGCTGGACGCCAGTGAGGACTTCAGCAGCTACACGGTGAAACGCATCACCGGCACCTTCCTTGTCACCGAGCGCGATACCTTCGCAGGCAAAGGTCCCTGACCCGCCATGCGCAAGCTGCATCGCTTCATGGAGCACTTCTGGCTCGCCGTCGCCATCGGCACCACCCTGGCCGCCATCTGGGCCATCGTGCAGGACGGATGGGCCGCCGGCGCGCGTTGGCTCTGGTTCCCCGTGATCGCAACGGCCATGTGGGCCATGCGGCGCATGATGCGCGGCAAGCTGGAGGCCATGGACGATCGGGCCCGGAAGGCCTAGGCCCCTGCACATGGCCACGGCCGACATCATCCTGCTTATCGCCAGCGTACTGCTCTCGGCCCTCTGCTCCGGGTTGGAGATCGCGTTCGTGACCAGCAACAAGCTGTACATCGAGCTGCAGCGCAAGCAGGGTGCGTGGTGGGCGGCCTTGGTGGCCCCCCTGTTGGACCGGCCGGCCCGCGTGATCGGCGCCCTGCTCGTGGGTAACAACATCGCTCTTGTGGTCTTTGGCCTGGTGACCGCCGAGGTGATGGAACCCTGGCTGCGCGCCATACACCCCAATGAGCTGTTCGTCCTCATCACCCAGACCTCCCTGAGCACCCTCATTATCCTCATCATCGCCGAATTCCTGCCCAAGGCGGTGTTCCGCATCGACCCGAACAACAGCCTGGCCCTTTTCGCCCTGCCGCTGCGCGTGCTTTACGTGGTGCTCTGGCCCATCGTGATGCTGCTCACCGGGGTGAGCCAGGGGCTCCTGCGCCTGTTCGGGGTGCGTGGCCAGGCTCGTCGCCCCACCTTCGGGCGGGTGGACCTGGATGAGTTCCTCCGGGAAATGAGTATAGCCGCCCCCCGAAAGGAACAGCTGGACGCGGAGGTGGAGTATTTTCGTAATACGCTGGCCCTCAGTGAGAAAAAAGCCCGCGATGTGATGGTCCCACGGGCAGAGGTGGAGGCCATCGATGTGGAGGAGCCCATCGCCGTGCTACACCAGCGCTTCGCCGATACCGGGCTGAGCAAGATGCTGGTATACAAGGACAGCATCGACAACATCATCGGCTATGTCCATAGCTACGAGATGTTCCGTCGTCCACGAACGATCCGGTCGTTGCTGAGGCCGGTGGATTTTATTCCGGGCACCATGCCGGCCGACGAGGTGCTGCAGAAATTCACCAAGCAACGCGCCCATGTAGCCGTCGTGGTGGACGAGTTCGGCGGCACCGCCGGTCTATTGACCATAGAGGACGTGGTGGAGACCATTGTGGGCGACATCCAGGACGAGCATGATGGCGGTGAGGGTGTGGAGGAGCGCGTCGGGGAGCATGAATTCCTGTTCAGCGCCCGCACGGAGGTGGAGCACCTGGTGGCCACCCACCGGCTGGACCTGCCCGTTTCCGAAGAGTACGACACCCTTGCGGGCCTGCTGTTGCACCATACGGGCTCCCTCCCTGCCCAGGGCCAGGTGATCGACGTGGGTCCCTTCCGGTTCACGGTGGCCCAGGTGGCCCACAGCCGCATCGACCTGGTGCGCCTGCAGGTCACCGACCCGGCCAAGGGCTATATCCCCTAAGGACCAGCCTCCTATATTTGCACCCCTTTCAACAAAGCACCCATGGCAGTCATTGGCAA
>CAZUNW010000131.1:0-6767 GCA_964621425.1 uncultured Chryseobacterium sp.
ACCGAAGCCGACGCGGAAGCGCATCACTCGACGTCCTTCTTCTTCTTGCCCTTGTCGAAGTTGAACCCGAGCGTGAAGCGCAGCGTGTTGGCCAGGGGGCTCCGCTGCTGGTTGGCGATCAGGTAGCTCAGGTCGATGGAGAAGATGCTGTACCGCACGCCGGCACCCAGCGTGAAGTACTTGCGGTTGCCCTTGGTGTAGTGCTCCCAGAAATAGCCCGCCCGGAAGGCGAACTGGTTGGCGTACCAGTATTCGAGGCCGCCGCCCAGGTTGATCTCGCGCAGTTCCTCACGCGTGCGGCTGCCGCTCACCAACTGGCCGTTCTGGTCGTACCAGCCGGGTGCGTCCCCGAAGCTCTGGAATACCCCCTCGGCAACGCCCACGTTCGGGTCCTTGCCGCTGGCGATGACGAACTCACCGGTGGATGGGTCCACTTGGAGGTTGCCCGCGCTGTCGACCTCATAGATGGGCGGCGTGGGCACCAGGAGCTTGTTGGCATCGAAATGGACGCTGATGCTGTTGTACTCGTCGATGTCGTAGGTGAAACGGGGGCCCAGGCGCAGGTTGATGGGGATGAAGTCCCGGCGGGCCGTCTCCGAGTAGGACATCTTGGCGCCAATGTTGGAGATGTTGAGGCCGAAGGCAAATGTGCCGCTGCGGTCCCCGATCCGCAGGTCGGGGCGCTGGTAATAGAAGGACACGTCGGCGGCCACGGACTGGTCCGCCTTGGTGTTGGCGTTGTTCACATTGAGGCCGCCGGTGAGGTTGCTGTTGATGTAGCGCACGGCGATGCCCCCGCTGAAGTAGTCGCTGAACTGCTGGGCAAAGGCGATGTCCACGGCGAACTCCGCGGGCTTGAACTCGCGGATGGGGTTGCCGTTCTGGTCGGTGAACTGGATGCTGCCGAGGTCGAAGTAGCGCAGGGAGCCGCCAACCGTGCTCTTCTTGTTGCCCAGGCGGCCGTATCCCGCCACATAGGCCAGGCTCATGTCCGGCACCAGGTTGCGCAGCCAGGGGCTGAAGCTGATATAGAACTCCCCGTCATTGGGCGCAAAAGCCAGCTTGCTGGGGTTCCAGTGGATGCTGTTCGCGTCCGGGGTGATGGCCACACCGGCATCGCCCATGCCCCCCGCCCGGCTGTCCACCGAGATCATCAGGAAGGGAACCGCCGTGGTGATGGTGTTCAGGTCCTGGCCGCAGGGCTGGCCGGTCAACTGGTTGATGCAGTCCGAGCTCACCTGGGCCGGCGCAATGAAGGGAAGGGACAGCGCCCCTGCGAACAGGATGGGGCGGCTCGGGTGCCGGAACGGACGCATCAGCTTCGGGGTGTGCGGAAAAGGTCGGCTAATATACGCGGCCTCCCGCGTGCATATTGTGCGGGGCTCAGCGGAGGATGACGAGCTTCTCGAGCTTTTCGGCCTTCTCACCTTCCGAGGTCACCACGTTGAGGCGGTACACATAGACACCGCGACCCAGCTTGTCACCCTGGTCGTCGCAACCGTCCCACGCCAATGGTTCGCTGCGGAAACCTTCGCAGGCCAGCTGCCGGTCGAGGGTCTTCACGAGCCGGCCCGATACGGTGAACACCTGTACCTGCACATCGAGCGTGGAGCAGGGCCGGTTGTGCTCGAAGAAGAACTGCGTGCTGGTGGTGAAGGGATTCGGGTAGTTCAGTACATGGTCCAGTGCGAGTTCGGCACTGGGCGCCACCACGAACTCCGTGCTGGCCTCGGCCGAGTTGTTGAACACGTCCCACGCCTTCACACGCAGGGTATGGCCGCCCTCGGCCAGCCCATCGAAGCGGTAGCGGGCGGTTCCGCTGCGGTAGGTGTCCAGGTCGGCCTCGTACTGGTCGTTGAGCACGATGGCCTGGTCCGTGTTCTCATCCAGCACCGCCACCAGGTCGTGGCCGATGCTGCTGCCCATGGTGTTGATGCCGTTGGCGTCGAAGAGCTTCACCAGGAGCAGGGGCGCCTCGTTGGTAAGGCCGCCGCGCACGAAGCGCTCGTCGTTGAGGTACACCTGCACGTCAGGGCCCTGCTCATCCAGCGCGACGTTCGTGGCCGTGCCGCCCACCAGGGGCTCGTTCGTGGCCCCGCAGCCGTTGTCCGACAGGCCCTCCACATAACAGCTCACGCGGCCCGGGCCCACGGCGTAGTTGATGTCCCGCGGAACCACGAAGGTGAAGTCGAAGCGTCCCTCGCTCACCGAGGCCTTGCCACGGTAGATGATGTTCTTGCGGATGCTGAAGGGGAAGGGCGAGCCGCCATCGTTGGCCAGCGTCTGCTGCTGCACCCGCTTGTCGAAGACCGTGGGCACCACCACGCCGTTGAGCCCCGTGAGCACGTCGCCACCGGGATCCACCACCTCGCCGGTGATGCGCACCGTGCCCAACGCCTGCAGCGTATCAAGGGGCGCGCCCAGCGTGTCCGTTATGGCCGTGATGCGCACCTCGTTGCGGGGCATCGCCAGGCGGAGGCTGGGGTCCCCCAGCAGGGTGAAGTTCCGGTGGTTCACCTGCGAGGGCTGCGCGGTTGTGATGTCCACCTTGGTGCGGCGGAACACGTCGCCCAGCGCGGCGGGGCGACCCATCTCGTCGGTTCGCTCGAACACGTGGTCGTAGAAGTCCTGCGAAAGAGCGTAGTTCTGGTTGCTGTAGGCGATGCGCGTGGTGGTCATCAGGCCGATGCCGCCCCCACGCGGGTTCAGCAGCACATATTCCCCGGCCGAGGTCCGCGCCGGATCATCCCATCGGCTGAACTCACAGGTGGCGGTCATGAACAGGGGAAGCCGGTCGCTGTTGGTCCAGCCCAGGATGGTGTTGTTGTCCAGGAAGCGCTCGTGCGCCCAGCCCACTTCACCACCGTGACCCACATAGTTCACCAGCAGGGCGCCACGCTGCACCCCGTCGCGCAGGTCGGCCTGCGCCTGGAAGTAGCGCTCTCCACCGGGCGTACTCGACTGCTGGTAGGCGTCCAGGTAAACCTTGGTGAGGTTGTAGCAGGGGTATTGGTTCTCCACGGTGGTGGCCAGCGCATCGCTCTGGCTCATGTGCACCGTGCTCTCGAAGGCATCGCCCTCCTGGTCGTCGCTGGCGAAGAGCAGCCAGGTGCGCCAGTCGTTCGCCCCGCCATCACTGCCCACGGCGCATTGGTCACCGCCTGAGGTGAGCAGCTGGAGCCGGTCGTAGTTGAGCACCTTGTCGGCCATCTCCTGGGCCTGCGCCACGGAACTGACCGGGATGCGGCCCACACCGATGTCCACCAGGTCGCCCTGGTACTCACCCTCCTCATCGTCCAGCAGGGCAAAGTAGTCGTCCGAGCAGTAGCTCAGGCTGGCATGCCAGGAGTTGGCGGTCTGGTAGCTGGGCAGGAACGACTGGTTGCTGGCCGCACGGTTGAGGTTGTTGTAGGAACCGTCACCGAAGAGCAGCAGGTAACGCGGCATCAGCTCCTGATCGCTGCCCGCGCGGTCGTACAGCAGCTTCATGTAACGCTTGATCGCCGTGGCATCTCGCATGCCGGCGGAGAACTCGTTGTACACCTCCTGCGGCGAGACCATGCGCACATTGAGCCCCTCCCCGGCGCGTCGCTCCGCGATACGCTGGGCCGCCGGCCGGAACGCATCCGGCGTGACGATCACGAGGTCGGTGGGCAGGGGCGTGGCGTGCAGGTCCTGGTTGGGCACCGCCCCGGCCGCGGATGGCGTGAGCAGGCCGCTCGTGCGGAAGGCCACGAACTGACGCAGGCTGTCCGTGCGAAGGCGGAACAGTTTCTGGGCGCCGTTCTCCGTGAACGGCACCTGCGCCGCCGCGGTTGGTTCAGTGATGTCCCAGATGGTGAGCGCTCCGGAGGCCTGTTCCAGCACGAAGTCGGTGATCTCGCCGGCACCCACGCTGGTCAAGTCGCGGAAGAGCAGCTGGTTGCCCACCATACGCAGGTCGCGTCGGGCATGCAGTTCCAGCGCGTTCATCCAACCCACTGAGGAGGCGGGGTTATGCTTGTTGAAGGTGACGGTGAAGGGCACATTGTTGCCCGTGCCATTGAAGCAGAAGGTGTGGCGGGTGGCCTTCGCCTGCTCCCCCGTGTACCCGGTGGGAACGCCCTGCACCGCCACCGAGGTATCCAGCGCAAGGCCCGAGACCACACGCCACGAGCTGGCATTGCCCGTGCCCAGGGTCCGAGACAGCACATCCATCACCAGGCAGGCCGGGTCCTGCGGGCGCAGGAAAGGCATGCTGAAGTTGTACGAGTAGGTGGTGGTCAGGTCGTAGGCATCGCCGAAGAGCTCGCGGCCGGACTTGAGCAGCGTGACCGCATCGGTCTCCAGGAACTGCCTGTCATCAAAGGATGTACTGGTGCGTGTAGCCCCGTCGGTCACCTGCGGCAGGGTCGCCACGCGCACGGGATCCTCCACACCGATGCCCACGAAGTAGGAGGCCGAATCGGTGAACACGTGCTTGGTGTGCCGGTATCGGCCCGTACCACCATCGAGGTCCCACCGCTGGGGTCCCGTGGCATAGAACAGAATGCGATCGCCGGGCCCGAAGGCGCCATCCCCCCCATCGTCCACCACCACGGCATTGGGCACCACGTCCGTGGCCGGCAGTTGCTCGTTCTCGAAGGGCAGCATGCCATGGTGCCGGCCATAAAGGTTCACCTGGTCGCTGGGCACCTCGCCCGACAGGCCCATGCCCTCAAGCAGCTCGTAAGGAAGGGCGTGAACGCCGTCCTGCACCACCTGCACCCTGTACCACGTACCGGTGGAGAAGCGCGAAGAGGGCGGATAGCTCTTGGGGCGGCCAGCGGGCATGCCCCCACGCCCCTCCACCAGCTGGAGCTGGAAGTCCGTAAGCCGCTCCCATTGGCCCGTGACGGCATTCCTGCGGTAGGGATAGATGTCGACCAGGGCCACGGGGTCCTTGCGATGGCGACCCAGCCGGGTCGCCACGAACGGCTCGGTCCATCGGGGATCCAGTCCAGGCAATGCCTCCACCTCGGCGCGCTCCATGGGGCGGAAGGCCGTACCGGTGAGGTGGGCCGAGAAGGAGGTGGTACCCCGGCCGAGCGGGTGCGCCTCGTGGTGGTAGGGCAGGTCCTGGCGCGATGGGTCCAGGTGCAAGGCCTTGGGGGCCGGGGTCGGCTGGCCGCGCTCGGTCACCACCCGCTCTTCAAGCCCGGCAGGGGCCGGTGTGCCCGATGGCCTGGCCGCCGGGGGCAGGGCTCCCGGGAGAAGGGCCGGTGTACTGCGTGGCGGGGGGGTGGGTGTGGTGCGGGGGGTGGGTGCGGAACGCTGCTGGGCCAAGGCCGGGAGGCAGGCCAGCAGGACGCTTCCGAGGGTCAGGACGTGGGTCCGGGACATGAACACTGATCAACAGGTTATCAACAGATCCGTCCGAAAGTACTACCTTCGTCCGTTGCCTTGCCAAACCACCCCGTTAACGATACCTTGCAGGGATCATTGTACACGATGGGCGTGAACCGCAATGCAATGTGGGTCGTATACTTGGCGTTCGCAGCATAGCTACGGATGATGGGAAGCGTGTTCAGGGGGAGGCTTCGACGTGCGGTCATGGTGCTTGCGGGCAGCCTGGCGTTCGTGGGTACAACACGGGCGCAGGACCCACAGTTCACGCAGTTCTACGCGAATCCCCTATACCTCAACCCCGCATTCGCGGGAACGGCGCGCTGCCCGCGCGTTGTCTTGAACTACAGGAACCAGTGGCCGGCGTTGTCCGGCACCTTCGTGACCACGAGCGCCAGCTTCGACCAGCATGTGGACGCGATCCTTGGCGGCCTTGGCGTGCTGGTGACGCATGACCAGGCGGGCAAGGGCACGCTGAACACCACCACGGCCAGCGCCATCTACAGTTACCAGCTGGCCATCAGTCGCAAATTCAGCATGAAGTTCGGGGCGCAGGCCACCTATTTCCAGAAGTCCTTGGACTGGAGCAAGCTCACCTTCGGCGACCAAATCGACCCGCGGCGCGGTTTCATTTACACCACCAACGATGTCCCCCGTGGTGGCACCGTGGGCAATGCGGACTTCTCGGCCGGCGTTCTTGGCTACACGGACATTTTCTTCGTGGGCGTGGCAGTGCATCACCTCAGCGAACCGAACGAATCGCTCATCGTGGGCACCTCGCGCCTGCCGCGCAAGTACACCGCCCACGCCGGTGCGGCCATTCCCATCGGCATGAAGGGCAAATACGGTGAGGCCCGCACGCGTATCTCCCCGAACATCCTCTACCAGCAGCAGGCCCAGTTCCGCCAGTTGAACCTCGGTCTCTACGTTGACCACGGCCCCATCACCGCGGGCATCTGGTATCGCACGCGCGATGCGTTCATCGCGCTCATCGGCTTCCACACGGAACGCCTCAAGTTCGGATACAGCTACGACGTCACCACCTCGAAGCTCACCACGGCCACGGCCGGATCGCACGAGATCAGTGTCCAGCTCCAGTTCAACTGCAAGCCCAAGAAGCGGCGCTTCCGCGTGGTGGCCTGCCCCACGTTCTAAGCCCACCCCTCCCCTAACAACCCTGCACCATGGACCGCGTTTGGAAGATCGCCCTCCTGGCCGCCCCCGTCGCCCTGCTCAGCTCCTGCACATTCGAGAAGAGCGGCGCCACCGGGTGGAACTACAATGACTCCAAGAACGGAGGCTTTGAGAAGGCCTCCTTCGAGGAACAGGAGAACGGCCCCGGCATCATCCTCATCGAGGGTGGCCAGTTCACCATGGGCCGCGTCACCGATGACCTCACCCAC
>CAZUNW010000132.1:0-6759 GCA_964621425.1 uncultured Chryseobacterium sp.
ATCCATGGCGATGGCACCGAAGGATGACCTGATCACCCTGCTGCGTGACCGGTTCGCCGACCACGGCTGCCCGGCACCCGCCGGCGCCTGGGACGCCATTGCCAGCCAACTGGCACTCGGCGCCGCCACTGGCGCGGATCTCGGCGATGTGCTGCGCGACCGCTTCACCGGCCACGAGGCGGAGGTGGACCCGGGTGTGTGGGAGGCCATCGAACACCGGGTGGCGCAGGCCGACCCCGTGAACAGCCTGCTGCGCGACCGCTTCGCCGGCCACGAGCTGCCCGCGCCGAGCGCCGCCTGGACCGCGATCGAAGGCCAGCTGGGCCATGGAACAGCAGCGGGCGGGGGTTCACTGCTTGGCTGGGTGGCCGGCGGGGCCGCCACGCTGCTGGTGGCCGGAGGCCTTTACCTGGTCACGGACGGGCGCATGGAAGGCACCGAGCGGACCGTCGCACCGGCGGTGTCCGCTCCGGCGCCCACCATCCAGCGGACACCTGCGCCCCGGACGCCGAACCCCGTGGCGGAGGTGGTCGCACCCGCGGCCGGAAGAAGCACCCCGGGCGCCCCACTGGTGGTGCCGCCCATGGAAGTCACCGCGGCAGGAACAGCTGTTCGTGACGAAGAGCCACGGGTTGCAGAACTCCCAGTCGCCCCGGAGGTCCCAGCGGCTCCGACCCTCGCTCCCAGTGCCCAGCCCAACACTGCCCAGGCGCGCGGCGTGGAGGTGGTGGAGCAGGTGTTGCGGGAGCTGGGAACGACAGCGGCGGCCACGCAGGAGGACGCAGAGGAGGACGTGGAGGAGCCTGCCGTGGACGAGGTGGTGGTGGCCCCGCGCCTATATATCCCCAATGTGTTCACCCCGAACGGCGATGGCGAGAACGAGCTGTGGGTGCCGCAGGGGGGCGACTATCAACGCGTGGCCGTGCGGATCTTCAGCAGCGCCACCGGGAGCCTTGTGTTCTCGGCGAACGACCTTCGCCCCTGGGATGGCAACGACCCGCAAGGACAGCCGTGCCCAACGGGCACTTACATCTATGCCATTGAGGTGGAGGACCTGACCGGACGGACCAAGGCCCTCAGCAACACGGTGAACATCATCCGCTGAACCGGACATGCGCCACATCGCCCTGCTCACACTGACCCTGACCGCGCTGGCGTGCATGGGCCAGACCCCTTTCGACCAGGCCAGCTACAATGCCTGGAAGCTGGCCAACTTCCCGCCGAGCGCCGTTCATGGCGCACCCAATACACCCGACCCCTATGTGCAGCGAGGCGGCAGCAGCACCTGCGACTGCTGGATCAGCCCGAATGCCAGCTACACGACCATCAACAACAACAACCAATGGGACGCCAGCGGCTTCCACAACGCCGATGACGGCAGCTATGGCCCCATTGTGCTGCCCTTCCAGTTCTACCTGTACGGAGCCTTCTACAACACGGTCTACATCAACATCAACGGCAATGTGAGCTTCGGCCAGTTTTACGGGACCTTCAGCTCCACGGGCTTCCCCTTCAACGGGTACACCATGGTGGCGCCCTTCTGGGCGGACGTGGACCTGCGCGGACCCGGCGGGGCCAACAACATCGTACAGTTCAAGGTGACGCCCACGGCGATGTACGTGAACTGGACCAATGTGGGCTACTTCAACAGCATGACCGACAAGGTCAACACGTTCCAGTTGATCATCACCGATGGCACGGACCCGGTGATCCCCAACGGGGCCAACGTGAGCTTCTGCTACAAGGACATGCAGTGGACCACCGGTTCGGCCAGTGGTGGCACAAACGGCTTCGGCGGCACACCCGCCAGTGTGGGCGCCAACGAGGGCAACGGGGTGGACTACATCCAGTTCGGGCGGTTCGACCAGGCCGGCACCGCCTACGATGGGCCCTTCGGCGCCAATGACGGGGTCAGCTTCCTGGACGACCAGTACTTCAGCTTCAGCACGGATATCACCACCAGCAACGTGCCGCCGGTGATCAGCGGACAGAGCGTATGCGACTCGATCGTGCTGTGCGTGGGTGACCTGGCCACCCTGGATGTGACCTTCCTGTCCCCCGAGCCCAACCAGGTCACCACACCCTCGGCCAGTTCCACCACCCTCACCAACTTCAACATCACCAGCCTGACCCCTGGCCTGGCGGCCTCCATCAGCATCAACATCCTGCCCACGGCCGCCGATGTGGGCTACCACATCATCTCCGTGCAGGGCACGGACAACGGTGTGCCGGCGATGACCTCCACACTGAACATCGTGGTGGAGGTGCAGCAGGGTGCCGCCATCACCCCCGGAGCGCTCACCGTGTGCAGCGGCGGCCCCGCCGTGGACATGCTCACCGCCCTGGGCGGCAACCCGCCGTCGACCGGCGACTGGACCGACCCCAACGGCAATGTGCACGGCGGCCTCTTCACCCCCGGGGTGGACGTGGACGGGCTGTACACGTATGCGGTGGGACAGGGCAGCAACTGCGCGGCCAGCGGTACGGTGACCATGACCACGCAGACCCCGGTGAACGCCGGACAGGACGTGGCGCTGGCCTATTGCAGCACCGACGGCCCCGATGACCTGTTCCTGAACATCCCCGGCAGCCCCATGGCCGGCGGATCTTGGAAGGACCCCAATGGTGCGGTGTTCTCCGGTACGCTGGACCCGTCCAGCGACCCCGCGGGAGTGTACCTGTACATTCTGCCCGGAGCGAGCCCCTGCCCCAGCGACACGGCCTTTGTGACCGTGGACATCCCCCTCGGGGTGGACCCCGGGGCAAGCGTCACACTGGCCCTATGCGCCGATGCACCCCCGCTGGACATGCTGGACGCCTTGAGCGGCAGCCCCGACCCCACCGGAACGTGGAGCGACCCCAACCAGCAGCCTTTCCCGGGCACCTTCACAGCCTCCAGTGACGCGCCGGGGGTGTACACCTACACCATGCCGGGCACGGCCCCCTGTCCCACGCTCACCGCCACCCTCACCCTGACGGTGGACCCCCTGCCCGACGCGGGCGGGGACGCGGACCTCGAGCTGTGCACGGACGGGCCGGTAACGCCGCTGTTCCCGCTGCTGGGTGGCAGCCCGGACGCCGGCGGTGCCTGGTTCGGGCCGGGCATGCAGCCCCATGGCACCGCCCTGGCACCATCAACCGACGTGCCCGGCACATACACCTACGTGGCCACGGGCATCGGCAGCTGCTTCCAGCTCACCGATACCGCCCTGGTGCAGGTGGCGCTCAACCCGCTCCCTGTGGTCACCTTCACCGTGGAGCCCGACAGCGGCTGCGTGCCCGTGCAGAGCACCTTGTACAACACCACCGACCCGGTCTACCTGGGCGGTGATTGCGTGTGGAGCTTCGGTGATGGCGGCTCGGCCATGGCCTGTGACAGCGTGGCCCACCTGTACACCGTACCCGGAGCTTACACCGTGGGGCTCACCATTACCACCCCCGAGGGCTGCACCGACCAGACACAGCTGCCCGGTGCCGTGATCGTCAACCCCGCCCCCGAGGCCACCTTCACCTTCAGCCCCAACCCGGGCACCAGCCTCAACGCCAGCATCTACTTCGCCAGCGATGACCCCCAGGCTGCGGAGTGGCTGTGGACCTTCGACGGTACGGACACCGCGACCACCCGCACCCTTTACCACACCTTCAGCGACCTGGTGGGTGGCGACTACGAGGTCTGCCTGCGCGTGGCCGACACCTATGGTTGCGCCGACTCCCTATGCCAGGTGGTCACCGTGTACGTGCCCGCTGTGCACGTTCCCAACACCTTCACACCAGACGGGGATGGCCTCAACGAGGTGCTCCTACCGGTGCTGGCCGACATGGTGCCCGAAGAGCACCTCTTCGAGGTGTATGACCGCTGGGGCCAGCTGATCTTCAGCACGACCGACATCCTGCAGGGATGGGATGGCCGCGCCCTGGGCGGCGGTAACATCCTGCCCCCGGGGGTGTACACCTGGCGCCTGATCGGCCGCCCGGCCTTCGCCGCAGAGAAGCAGGAGTGGCGTGGCCATGTCAACTTGGTGAAATGATGAACGAGCGAACGAACCCGATGCGCAGCACGACCCTCCTCCTTGCCGCACTCCTTGTGCCGGCCTTGTCCAGCGCCCAGGTGCGCCTTACCCCCGGAGAATACGATGCACTGAAGGCCCAGGGGAAGCTGCCGGCCGATGTGGAGCTGGTGCGCCCCGCACAGTCCCCCATCACCCCCAGGGTGCACCCATCCACCGCACCCGCGGCACGGCCCAAGGGCGGCGGCGTGAACGGCGACTGCAACTGCTGGATCGAACCGGACGCCACCTACCAGCTGGCCATGGCACCCAATGATGACCAGTCCTCCGGCCTGATCACCATCCCCTTCCAGTTCAACCTTTATGGTGACCAGTACACCAACCTGTACATCAACAACAACGGCAATATCTCTTTCCAGGCGCCCTACTTCACCTTCAGCGCCTCCCCATTCCCCAACAACGAGTTCATCATGGTGGCCCCGTTCTGGGCCGACGTGGACACGCGGGGCGAGGATGGCCAAGGGCTGAACGGCGGCCAGGTACTCTACAAGGTGACCCCGACCGCGCTCTATGTGAACTGGGTGGAAGTGGGGTATTTCGCCTCGCAAACGGACAAGCACAACTCCTTCCAGCTGATCATCACCAATGGCAACGACCCGGTTATCGGCGTGGGCAAGAACGTGAGCTTCTGCTACAAGGACATGCAGTGGACCACGGGTTCCGCATCGCAGGGCGTGGGTGGTTTCGGGGGCATTCCTGCGGTGGTGGGCGCCAACCGCGGCAACGCGGTGGACTACATCCAATTCGGCACCTTCGACCAGCCGGGCACCGCGTACGACGGGCCCTTCGGCAACCCGGACGGTGTGAGCTGGCTGGATGACCAGAACTTCGTCTTCACCACCGCGGTAAGCACCCAGAACATCCCGCCCATCGCCAGCAGCACCTTCCTCTGCGACACTGTCCGCGTGTGCACGGGCGAGTTGGTGGACATCGAGATGAACTTCATCGCGCCGGAGTCGGGCCAGGTGACGGTGGCCTCCTCCTCGGCCCCCACGCTCTCGGGCTACGCCGAGGTGCTCAACACCAGCGGCAACAATTCGGTGATCGTCCAAGGCCAGTTCACCCCCACCCCGCTGGAGGCCGGATTCCACACCATCACCTTCACCGCGACGGACAACGGCGTGCCGGCCCTCACCACCACCATCGACATCGTGGTGGAGGTGTACTTCACCACCCTGCCGGCGCCAACCATCACCGGTGACACCGTCTCATGCAACGGGCAGGGCGTGACCTTGAGCGTGCCCCCGCTGTATGACACCTATGCGTGGAGCAATGGATATGACGGCAACAGCGTGCTGGTCGGTCCCGGCACTTACAGCGTGGAGGTGACCGCGGGCTACTGCACCTTCGGCTCGAACACGGTGACCGTGGTGGAGGGCGCTTCGCCGCAGCCGGTGATCACCGGCAACCTGTTCTCCTGCGGGGACGATCCCACCGTGCTGACCACCACCCAGCCCTTCCCCACCTACCTGTGGAGCACGGGCGCGACAGACCCATCCATCAGCGTGAATACCGGCACCTACACGGTCACCGTGACCAGTGCCGATGGCTGCGAGGGCACCTCCGCGCCGGCGAACGTGCTCACGGCGCCGGTCCCGGACGCAGGCATCATCGCCGATCCGGCGGGACCCGTGTTCCCGGGCGCGCCGGTGGTGTTCAGCGATGGGAGCACGAGCCAGGACCCCATTACCGCGTGGAGCTGGGACCTCGGCGGACAGCCCGCCTCGGGCAGCACCGCCGGTACCAGCTTCGATGCCCCGGGCTCCTACCCGATCACACTGGTTATCACCACGAGCAACGGGTGCACCGACACCGCCACCATCCTGTTCGCGGTGGTGCCCACCGAGATCACCATACCCAACGTGTTCAGCCCCAACGGCGACGGCAGCAACGACAACCTGGAGTTCACAGGGGTGGAGTTCTACCCCAACTCGGACCTGAAGGTTTACAACCGCTGGGGCAATGTGGTCTACGAGAGCACGAGCTACCGCAACCAGTGGTCGCCCAAGGACCTGAGCGAGGGCACCTACTACTACATCCTCACCCGCAACGATGGCAAGGAGTATGCCGGGCATGTGACACTGCTGCGTTAGCCCCGGCACAACGGCCATGGACGCCCCGCCCCTGCGGGGCGTTCGTGTATCTTCGGCACCCGTCATGAAGGTCACCGACCACCTGCGCAAGGCCAGCGGCACGCTGATCAGCTTCGAGATCCTGCCACCCTTAAAGGGTCGCGACATCCGCTCCATCTACGAGGGCATCGACCCCCTGATGGAGTTCAGCCCCAGCTTCATCAACGTCACCTACCACCGTGAGGAGGTGATCTACAAGGAGATGGGGCACGGCCTGTTGCAGAAGGTGCGCCTGCGCAAGCGCCCCGGCACCGTGGGCATCTGCGCCATGATCAAGGCCAAGTACAACGTGGACACGGTGCCCCACCTGATCTGCGGCGGCTTCAGCAAGGAGGACACCGAGGACGCCCTGATCGAGCTGAACTTCCTGGGTATCGGCAACGTGCTCGCCCTGCGCGGTGATGCCGTGAAGAACGAGGGGCATTTCGTGCCGGAGCGCGACGGCCATGCCCATGCCGTGGAGCTGATCCGCCAGATCGCCTCGCTGAACCGGGGACAATACCTCCACGAGGAGGAGACCGAGGCGGCCGCCACCGACCTGTGCATCGGCGCGGCATGCT
>CAZUNW010000133.1:0-6702 GCA_964621425.1 uncultured Chryseobacterium sp.
GGCCAGTTTCAGCAACGAGGCCAGCAACAACATCGGGCTGCTGATCACACCCACCCCAACCAGCACACGCGACTGCCTGCCGCTGCACATCACGCCCACGGTGAACGAGGACAAGCTGGTGAAGAAGGGAGGCTGGCACAAGGTGGCCGGCGTGTTCGATGCGGCGGGAGGCGAACGCTTCCTGGTGCTTGGCAACTTTTACAGCGATGAGGGCACGCAGCATGAACGTTACCCGGAAGGAGAGCGCGGCGCCTATTACTTCGTGGACGACGTGAACGTGCGGGTGGCCCCGCCCGGAAGCGCGCTGAGCCCCAGGCCGGCCGAGAGCGTGCCCCCTCCACCCAAGGTGCGGGTGGCCGACCACGCCGGCACCGCCCAGGTCGAGCTTCCCCGCGTGGAGCCGGAGGTGGGCAAGAGCATCCGCTTGGACAACATCTTCTTCGATTTCGACAAGGCGGACCTGAAGCCCGCGAGCCATGAGGAACTGGAGAAGGTGGTGCACCTGTTGACGGATTACCCCCACATGCGCATCGAGATCGGGGCGCACACGGACGACCAGGGCAGCGATGCATACAACCTGAAACTGAGCGATGCACGCGCCAAGGCCGTGGTGGACCACCTGGTGAAGGAGAAGGTGGCCGCCGATCGCCTCACGTGGAAAGGCTATGGCAAGAGCCGCCCCGTTGCGGACAATGCCACGGAGGAGGGCCGAGCCCGCAACCGCCGGGTGGAGTTCACCGTGCTGGAGCGCTGACCCGTGCCGTGCCCATCAACGAGCAAGGGCCCCGGCGGGGCCCAAGCTCACCCCCGGCGCGAACCGGGTGAGGGAATACCACCACGGACCGTCCTAGGCCCGGCCCTCCTTCAGGATCCGGCGCGCGATGTCCAGGATGCGCGTGTCGTCAAGCGACACCACACCCCCGCCAGCGCCGGGCTCCAGGTGCACGCCCATGGGGCGGCCCAGATAGTGGTTGTACCCCCCGAAGTAGTTCCACACCGACTCCACGTTCATGTCCAGTTCGCGGGCGATGCGGTGTATGCTGCCATCCGGCAGCCGGTCCTTGATGCGGCGCAATTCGTTGAAAGTGATGTTCATGATGCGACCGGTTTGGGGAAGTGGGAATTTGAAAGATAGGGATCCGGGTCCACACGCCCAAACGCTTTTCGTCACCCGGTCGGCCAAGGGCACTACCTTGCCTGGCACATGCGGCACGCTGCCATCATCGCCGCGCTGCTGTCCGGTCCCCTCCTGGCGCAGCATTCGGACATGCGGACCTTCTCCCTCGAAGAGGGCCTTCCCAGCGTGTGCATCAACGCCCTGTGCGCAGACGCCGATGGTTTCCTATGGGTGGCCGTGAAAGGCCGGGGAGAGCTGCAGCTGTTCTTCGCAGACCGCCTGCGGTACGACTGGAGCGAGGACGGCGTGGGACGCCTGCCCAACAAGGAACTGCTGGCATGGCGCGCAGGCCATCTCACAACCCCGGGGCTCGCATGAACCGCCTGACCGCCGGCCTGGTACCGCTCACCGCGCTGCTGCTGCTCGCCCCGGCCCTGTTCAACGGGTTCCCACTGGTATACGCCGACACAGGCACCTACCTCTCCAGTGGCTTCCACCCGGGCGTTCCCGCGGACCGACCGATCGGCTACGGGCTCTTCTGCAGGATCTGCAGCGCGAATGGTGCCAGCCTTTGGGGTGTGGTGGCCGCGCAGGCCCTCATCGCCGCTTTGGTACTGGTGCACGCCTGGCAGGTGGCGGCCGGACGTCGCTGGGGCCTCTTCCTGGTCACCATGACCGTGCTCAGCGCCACCACGGGACTGGGCTGGTACACCGGACGCCTGCTGCCCGATGCCTTTACCGCTCCAGCCATCGTGAGCACCGCGCTGCTGGTGCTGGCACCTCTGCGCCTTCCGTGGCGCATAATTCACGCCATGGTGGTGTCGCTGGCCTGCAGCACCCATTTCTCCCACCTGCTCATCATTCCGGCCACGGCCTTCCTGTCGCTCGCTATTCAGCGCGCCCTGCTGCGCGAACGAGCATCTCCGGCCGGCACCATGACGGTGCTCGCGTCCCTGGCCCTCGCCGTGGGCTTCCTGCTGGCCGGCAACCGGATCGCCGGGCACGGATGGGTGCTGTCGCGCGGTACGCCCCTTGTGCTGCTCGGGCGGACCGTGGATGCAGGGGCAATGCCGGGCGCGCTGCAACGCCACTGCCCCACGCATCACTGGTCCCTCTGTGAGGGACCGGCACCGCGGGACAGCCGCGAACTGCTATGGGGGACCGACTCCCCGGTGACCCGCGCAGGTGGATGGGATGCCTTCCTGCCCGAGGCCAAAGCGATGACCGCCGTGCTGATGGCGGATGCGGAGGTACGCGGTGCGCTCTGGCGGACCGCATGGCGCGACGCCGCCCGTCAACTGGCCCACAGCGGACTGGACGAACTGCCCGAGCCTTGGTACCGAAAGCCGGTGAGCCCGCCCCATCTGGCCATCGCACAGCACCTCCCGCACGAGCTGCCCCGCTACCTCTCGGCACGCCAGCATGGGGCGGGCACGCTCGACCTCACCGCACTCGACGTCGTGCATCGCGCCGTGATAACGGCATCCCTGCTGCTGATCTTCCTGCTCATGGTGCGCACAGGAAGTCCAAGGGTGCGCATCGTGCTGCTTGTCGCCCTGTTCGCCGTCGCCTTCGCGGCGGCCTGCTGCGCGGCGATCAGCCTGCCCGACCAACGCTTCATGACGCGCGTGAGCGGACTTCTCCCCTTCGCGCTGGCCCTGGCCTGGGCAATGGACAGTGACCGAAACCAGCGAACCCAGGAACGGTGAGGGCGGTGGACCACCTGCGGCCGTTCGTGACCGTGCTGCTCGGCACTCTGGCCGTGCTGTCCGTATCGCTGGTCAACGGTTTCCCGCTCGTCTATGCCGATACGGGCACCTACCTGGCAAGTGCGTTCGAGCGCTTCGTCCCCGTGGACCGGCCGTACTGGTACGGGCTGTTCATACGGGTGCTCAGCTTCGGGGGCGCTACCGTCTGGCCCGTGGTGACCTTGCAAGCAACGCTGTGCACCATTGCCGTATGGCGCATCGCACAGGTACTGGTACCTCAGGGAAGGACAACGGCTGCCACACTCACCACATGCCTGCTCCTCGCGCCCATCACCGGCCTGGGCTGGCATGCCGGCCAGCTGATGCCCGATATCCTCACCGCGATCGGGGCCGTGAGCATCGCCTTCCTCGCCCTGCGCCGCGACGGAATACCCTGGCGCGCATATGACATCGCATTGGTACTGCTGGCCTGTTGGTGCCACCTCAGCAACCTGGTGATCCTGCCGCTGGTCGGCCTCGTCGCTGTGCGACTGCGGCCTGCTTCACGACGTCCCGCCATGGTCCGCGTAGTGCTGTTGGCGCTGGCTGCATGGGGCGGCCTGGCCGCAGCGAACGCGGCGCTCACGGGACAAGCCCACCTGAGCCGCGGAGGCCATGTGTTCCTGATGGGGCGGCTGGTGGACAGCGGGATCCTGCCCGTGTGGCTGCACGAACACTGCACAACCGAAAGCTTTGGCATCTGCGCCTATGCAGACAGCCTGCCTTCGACAAGCCGGGGGTTCCTCTGGCATCCGGACAGCCCCCTGCAACGGCAGGGCGGCTGGGAGGCCACACGCGAGGAGTACGGCCGCATCGTGCGGGGCACCCTCACCGAGCCGCGCTACCTCCTGTGGCATGTGCGCTCAAGCATCGCGTCCACGGCGCAGCAACTGGTCACGACCGGACTCGCCGATGGCGTGGCCAGTCCCTGGTTCGCCGATCCCTCCACGCCACCCCATCGCATGATCACACGGCACCTGCCCCACCTGCTACCGGCCTTCATCCATACATGGCAGACCACGGCACGGGGGCGTCCCGCTCCGGCGGTCTTCGATGCCATCCACCGCTGGGCGCTCCTTCTTTCTGCGCTGGCAGGGCTGCTGCTGGCGCTGCGCAAGAGTACCCCACCACCTGTGCGCACCGCTGTGCTACTGGCCTTTGCCACCACCCTCATCGGTGCGTGGGCCTGCGCCAGCCTCAGCGTGGTGGATGCGCGTTACCTGCCCTGCGTGGCCCGGCTCAGCCCCGTCCCCGTCGCTCTCGTGGCGGGGCGGACGGACACCGCGCGGGGCTGACGATCGTCAGTGGCGGGGTCGGCAACGCCGCTACCTTGGAGACATGCAACGCCGCAGGCCACGCCGCTCACGGACCGCACCCCGGGAGGTCATGGTGCGGGACAAACGCAGGGGCGTCGTGAGCCTCGAATGGCATGATGATGCCGGCGAACGTCAGCGCTGTGTCTTGAGCCCTGCGCAAAGCTGGCCCTACCTCAAGCGGTGATCGGCTCCACAGCCCGGCATGCGCAGCAGCGCGGGGCGCCTAACTTTCGGCCATGCCGGCGCGCATGTTCGCCTTTTCCCTGCTCGTCCTCATGCCAATTGCCATTTCGGCACAGGGCCGGTTCTGGGACCTGGTGTACAAGGTGCTCAACGGCGATACAACGGCAGGCCCCGACCACGACACCACGTACGTGAAGAGCTACCGGGACGACCTGGTGGTGAGCCCCGTGACAGCCAACCAGACACAGTACGTGACGCTGAGCCGCAAGGACCAGGAGGAGCTGCGCTTCGCAACCAATACACCGGTGGAGTATGGGGTGGCACTGGACTACAAGTGGCTCACCATCGAATACACCACCAGTGTGGCCGGCCTTAGTTCGGTCGATGAGGACCGCGGGGAGAGCATCACTCGCGGCGTGGGCTTCGGATACACCGGGCGGAACTGGTGGTTCCGCAATGCCATCCGTACCAGCGAGGGCTTCTATGCGGAGAAGCCGGTGCTCGTAACCCCGGAATGGCAGGAGGGCGATGTGTATCCTTACCGCGCAGACCTGCGCACCACGGCCTACTTCGCAAGCCTCAGCCGGGGGTTCAACGGACGCCGCTATTCCCACATCGCATCGCTGTGGCAGATGGAGCGGCAGAAGCGCAGCTCCGGTTCACTGATCGCCGGCGCCAACTTCTGGTACACCTGGACATCGGGAAGCGCCAGCCTTGTGCCACTTCACGAACGGGAGCAGTATGCCCTGCTGGACGTTTACACCGTGGAGCGCTCCATGCTCAGCATCACCGGTGGCTATACCGGCACCATCAGCCTGTGGGGCCACGGCTTCATCAACGCCATGGTGGTACCCGGTGTGGGAATGCAGCGACAGCGGATAGGCAAGGCTGACGGCGAACGCTACGAGCCGACATGGGACCTCGCCTTCACCTGCGAAGCACGGTTGGGCGCGGGGTATGTGGGCGACAAATGGTACCTGGCCATCTCCGCGCACAGTTACCAGACCACGGGCATGGTGACACCCGATGTGCAGATGGGCAACAGCATCGCATCGGGCCGCGTGGCGTTCGGCTGGCGCTTCAAGAACATGCGGTCCCTGTTGCCAAGGCTGGGACTCTGACCCGATCAGCTCAACCCGCTGATCACTCCGTTGGCATCAATGTCCATGCCTTCGGCGGCCGGCACCTCGGGCAGGCCGGGCATGCGCATGATCTCGCCGCAGATGGGCACCACGAAGCCGGCACCGGCACTGATCTCGATGTCGCGCACGGTGATCCGGAACCCAGTGGGCGCGGCGCGCAGCTCCTTGTTGTCGCTGAAGCTGTACTGCGTCTTGGCCATGCAGATGGGCACGCCGTTGAGGCCGAGCTTGTCGATGCGGCGCAGCGCGGTCTCGGCATCGCCGCTGTAGTCAACGCCATCGGCGCGGTAGATCTCGCGGGCGATGGTCTCGATCTTCTGCTTGATGGACAGTGACAGGTCGTACAGCGGTTTGAAGTCGCTTTTCCCCTCCTCGATCACGCGCAGCACGGCGCTGGCAAGGTCCGTCATGCCGGCTCCGCCCTTCGCGAAGCCCTGGGCCAGCACCGCCTCGGCACCACGCTCGGCGCAATAGGACTTGACCAGGTCGATCTCCTCGGGCGTATCCGTGGGGAAGTGGTTGATGGCCACCACGGCCTTCACGCCGAACCTGGCCACGTTCTCGATGTGGCGGCCCAGGTTGGCCAGACCCGCCTTGAGCTTCTCGGGCGCGGCGCTGTTCACCTCCTTCACGTCCACTCCACCATGGTATCGCAGCGCACGCACCGTGGCCACGATCACCGCGGCACTGGGCTTGAGGCCCGCCGCGCGGCACTTGATGTCGAAGAACTTCTCCGCGCCAAGGTCCGCGCCGAAGCCGGCCTCGGTGACCACGTAGTCGCCCAGGCTGAGGCCCATCTTGGTGGCGAGCACGCTGTTCACGCCCTGCGCGATGTTGGCGAAGGGACCGCCGTGCAGGATGGCGGGATTGCCCTCGAGGGTCTGCACCAGGTTGGGTTTGATGGCGTCCTTCAGCAGGATGGCCATGGCGGCCTCGGCCTTGAGGTCGCGTGCGTACACGGGCGTGCGGTCCCAGCGCTGGCCCACGTAGATGTCGCCGAGGCGCTTCTTGAGGTCCTCGAAGCTGGTGGCGAGGCAGAGGATGGCCATCACCTCGCTGGCGGGGGTGATGTTGAAACCGTCCTGCCGGGGCACGCCGTTGCCGGTGCCGCCCAGACCGATGGTGATGTCGCGCAGCGCCCGGTCGTTCATGTCCATCACACGCTTCCAGGCGATGGTGCGCGGATCGATGCCGAG
>CAZUNW010000134.1:0-4419 GCA_964621425.1 uncultured Chryseobacterium sp.
CCAGCACGCCGATCTTGGCCCCGTAGTAGAAGCCGAGGTAGATGTCGTTGAGGATCATCTTTCCGGAGGGGAGGGTCTTCCCCACCTTCACCATGTTGAAGATGATCTGGCGGCCTTCTTCTGCCATCGCGGTCGGTATTTGGCCCGCCGCCGGGGGCAACGGGGCTGCAAAGGTCGGCTTTCGCCGCGAACCGCAGCAGCCCGGACCTCAGCGCACTGCGGCGCGCCAGATCTCCAGCCGCTTCCAGTCCTGCACGCGCTCGGGCTTCCCGAGGGCATCGGGGCGTTGGTCGTGGTGCAGCAGCACCCCGCCCAGCGTCTGCTCGCGTGCGGGGCTCACCAGCACATAGAGGGTGGTGCCCGTCAACACCGGGCGGTAGCGCGCGTCGATGGGCACGCCCTCCTCCATGAAATGGAACTCCACCGGCGCCTCCCAGGGAAACTCGGTCATCACGCGGTCCTTCGGGCCAAGTGCACCACGCAGGTGCTCCGCGGCATGGGCCGCCTCCGGGAAGCGCTCGATGCGATCGCCGATGCCCGCCATGCCGGTCCACGAAAGGCCGGCCAGAACCACCAGGGCCGCCACGGTGGTGCGCACGCGCTTGCTGAGCTTGGGGAGCATGGTCTCCTGCACCAGCTTCAGGAGGTAGAAAAGCGCGATCGCCGAACCGAGGTGGAACACGAACAGGCTGTAGGCCCAAACCCGCGGCGGGGCCACCAGGCGCTGCGCGATCACGATGGGCACCGCCCCCAGCACCAGGGCCGCCAGGAGCAGGCGGAACTTGGAACTGATGTAGGCCGCATAGACCAGGGCCGCTGCTCCGAGCGCGCTCACCCAGGTGGCCGCCGTGTCGTTGAAATAGGCGTAGAGGTCGAACACGCGGTCCTGGTGCGTGGCGGCGAACGTCTCCCAGCTGTTGTCGCCCATCGTGGGGTGGAGGAAAAGCTGCCCCAGCCCATGCACCACGATCACCGGTGTATACAGCGCCGCCGACAGGACCAGGAAGAGGCCGAAGGAGAGCGCCAGGCGCTGCAGCCGCACGGTGAGGGTGCTGTCGTAGGCCGTGAGCAGGTGCAGCAGGAGCCACAGGTAGCAGGCCGCGGCCACGTATAGCATGGTGGTCACCGTCCACATGCCCAGCGCGTTGATCACGGCCAGCAGCACCGCGCTGCCGATCGCGTTGGTCTTGGCGAAGTGGCGCCCCATCAGCCAGCCGAGCAGCAGCAGGCACCAGGTGATGCTGTAGCCACGCCCCAGCGCGCTGTACTCGATCAGTGTGCCGCTGGAGGCCACGAATGCCATCATCAGCAGCGCGATGTAGCGATTGAAGTGGGCGCGGGCGAACAGGTAGGAAAGCGGCATGACCGCAATGCCCGCCAGCAGGGCCGGCAGCCGCAGACTCCACAGGTGCACACCGAAGAGGCCCGTGCTGAGCTTCACCAGCAGCGTGTGCAGGATCTGGTTGTTGGGGTAGCTGTAGTCCGAGATGATCACCGGCAGGGGGCGCACCGCGTAGTACACGTATGTGAAAGCCTCGTCGTAGATGATGGGGGCCTGCAGCTGCACGATGCGCAGGACGCCCCCCACCAGGAGCACGCCGACCACGAAGAGCTTGTGGGTGTTGGAGGTGCGCTTATGCAGCTTCAGCGCGGCCTTGCGGAGGTCGCCCAGAAGGGTGCCCCGCTGGCTCCCGCCCCGGGGCAGCGACCGCGCAAGGAGGCGCGTTAAGGGCGGCAGCAACGCACCCAGTGCCGCGCTCAACGCGGCCAGCAGGCGCAGGTTGCCACGCACGCGGTCGTGGAAGGCCGGGCTGTAGGTCTCAACCTCCCCGTCCGGCGCCAGCCCATCCACATACCCGCGCACCGTGGCGTAGCCGATGCGCGAGAGCCACCAGGCCACCCCGGCCAGCAGGAACAAGAGGAGAGCGGGAACGAGCACCATGCGCACGGAGCGGAGCACAGCCAAAAGTAGCGGACGGCACGCGGCCGGGGTGCGCACCACCCATACCGCCGGGGAGACCGCTCGTCAAAAAGAAGTACTTTGCCTTGCATAGTACCAATCAAAGCCCGTATGTTTGCATCGTCAAGTACCAGACACAGCCCGGATGAACGTCGAGAACACAAAGGCGCAGATGCGGAAAGGCGTGCTGGAATACTGCATCCTGTCGGTGCTGGCCCAGGAGGAGCTCTACCCTCCGGACATCATCGCCAAGCTGAAGGACGCGAAGCTGATCGTGGTGGAGGGCACCCTCTACCCCCTGCTCACGCGGCTGAAGGATGCCGGATTCCTGACCTACCGCTGGGAGGAGAGCCGGAGCGGCCCTCCACGCAAGTACTACCGGCTGACCCCCATGGGGCAGCGATTCCTGAACGAACTGGATGAGACCTGGGACGAGCTTGCCCAGGCGGTGAAGAAGATGACCCGACGCAACGCACGATGAAAAAGACCCTGACAGCCAACATCAGCGGTACGGTGTTCCACATCGAGGAGGACGCGTACGACCAGTTGAGCCGCTACCTCGGCACCATCCGCGCGCGCTTTGGCGGCAGCGAGGGCCGCGATGAGATCATGGCCGACATCGAGGCCCGCATCGCCGAACTCTTCCAGGAGCGCCTGCAGGGGCGGCAGGTGGTGGGCGTGCCGGACGTGGACCATGTGATCGCCGTGATGGGCCGGCCGGAGGACTATGTGGACGGTGAACCCACCGGCGCCCCCGCGCCTCCGCCGCGCACCGATGGCCGCAGGCGGCTGTTCCGCGACCCGGAGGACAAGTGGGTGGGCGGTGTCTTCGGCGGGCTGGCAGCCTACATCGGCACCGACCCGCTCTGGATGCGCATCGCCTTCATCCTGCTGCTGATCTTCGGCGTGGGCTCGCCCGTGCTGATCTACCTCATCCTCTGGCTGCTGATCCCGAAGGCCTCCACCACGGCCGAGCGCCTGATGATGCAGGGCGAGCCGGTGACCGTGGACAACCTGAAGCGCAGCTTCGAGGAGGGTGCTGAACGTGTGAAACAGGGCGCGGAACGTATGGCACGCGATGCGGACGGTCTGGGCCGCCGCTGGAGCGCATCCGCCGGCAGCCAGGTGGAGAACGCGGCAAGGACAGGTGTGCGTGTGATCGGCACACTGCTGGGGGCGGCCATGCTGCTGCTCGGCGCCATCCTCACCCTCGGGTTCGTGGTCGCCCTGGTGAGTGGCAGCGCCGTTGCCATCGATGACCTCGGCGGGCTGGAGGGAACGAGCCTCACGGATCTTGCCGCAGTGGTGTTCGACAGCCCGGCCCAGGCCTTCTGGGGCATGCTCTGCGCCGCGCTCCTCCTGCTGATCCCTGCGATCGCCCTGTTCATCGGCGGCCTGCGCCTGCTCACCCGCCTGCGTGCCCCACGCTGGCTGGGATGGTCGCTGGCCCTGGCCTGGTGCACGGCCCTGGTGGTGGTGCTGGTGGTGGGTCTGCGCCTGGGCGGCGACCTCGAGCATGACCAGCTGCTGCGCGGGGAGGTATCCATCGCACAGCCCGCGGGAGAGACGCTCTTCCTGGGGGTGCACGAAATGCGCGGCACTGGCAGGGACTGGAGCGTGGCTTACGACGATGGCCGCGTGGAATGGGACATGGAGGGCCTGGTCACCACCACCGACAGCATCCATGGGGCCTGGGCCACGCTGGACATCGTGCCCAGCACGGACAGCCTCTTCCACCTGGTGGTGGAACGCCACGCCAACGGCCGCACCGGCAAGATGGCCCTCGCCCGCGCCAGCCACATCGGTTGGGCGCACGCCCAACGTGATTCGCTGCTGCTGCTCTCCCCTTGGGTGGACATGCCGAAGGCCGACAAGCTGCGCGCCCAGCGCGTGCGCTTCGAGGTGCAGGTGCCCGTGGGGCGCGCCGTGCACCTGGAGGGCGGCACGGGCTTCATGCTGGACGATGTGGACAACGTGACCAACACCCCGGATGACGACATGGTGGGGCGCACCTGGACCATGACCTCCGGTGGGCTCAGCAGCAGCGTGACCCCTGAGCAGGTGCCGGACGACATCGCGCCTCCCCCCTCCGCACAGGGCCATGCCACAGCGCCCCTGCCGGCACAACGGCAACCCTACAGCGTGCCCAGCCTGCTCTCGGCCGTGTTCCATCCCTGGTGAACCGCCCGGGCGCGATCGCATAACGTCCGCTTGACAAACGGGCCGCACGGGGGGCCTAACTTGCGTGCGGCATGCCGCGCCTCCGTTCCTGGACCTTCTACCTCGCCACCATCGCCGCGTGCGTGGGGCTCATGTACGGCATCGTGGGTGCCGGCAATGGACTGGAGGGCGCAGAAGCCGCGGCCCGCGCGGCCGTAACAGCCGACACAGGCTACTGGCAGCAGTTCAAGGACACCTACCACCACAACCTCACCCACCCGCTAGCCATCCTGCTGCTG
>CAZUNW010000134.1:4429-5681 GCA_964621425.1 uncultured Chryseobacterium sp.
TGCAGATCCTCTGCATCATCGTGACGGCGCGCGTGTTCGGCTTCGTATGCCGCAAGGTGGGCCTGCCCACGGTGATCGGCGAGATCGCCGCCGGCATCTTCCTGGGCCCCTCCTTCCTGGGCCAGCAGTTCCCGGCCTACTCGGAATTCCTCTTCCCCGCCGCCTCGCTCGGCAACCTGCAGTTCCTCAGCCAGATCGGCCTCATCCTCTTCATGTTCGTCATCGGCATGGAGCTCAACCTCACCGTGCTCAAGGACCGCGTGCAGGATGCGGTGGTGGTGAGCCATGCCGGCATCGTACTACCCTACACCCTGGGCGTGGGGCTCTCCTATTTCCTGTACGAACCGTTCGCCCCGGAGGGGGTGCCCTTCCTGCCCTTCGCCCTCTTCATGGGGATCGCGATGAGCATCGCCGCCTTCCCGGTGATGGCGCGCATCGTGCAGGAACGCGGCCTGCACCGCACCCCCTTCGGCAGCACCGTGATCACCTTCGCCGCGGCCGACGACATCACCGCCTGGTGCCTGCTCGCCGTGGTCATCGCCGTGGTGAAGGCCGGCAGCATTGTGAGCAGCCTCTACACGGTGCTCATGGTGCTCGCCTACATGCTGCTCATGCTGCGCGTGGTGCGACCGTTCCTGAAGCGCCTGGGCGATGTGTACACCGACCGCGAGAGCCTCAGCAAGCCCATCGTGGCCGTGTTCATGCTTGTGCTGCTGCTGTCCGCCTACGCCACCGAAGTGATCGGCGTGCACGCCCTCTATGGCGCCTTCGTGGCCGGCGTGATCATGCCCGCCAACCAGCGCTTCCGCAGCATCTTCATCGACAAGGTGGAGGACGTGGCCGTGGTGCTGCTCCTCCCCCTCTTCTTCGTGTTCACCGGCCTGCGCACCGAGATCGGCCTGCTCAACAGCATTGAACTGTGGAAATGGTGCGCCGTTATCCTCGGCGTGGCCGTGGTGGGCAAGTTCACGGGCAGCGCGGTGGCGGCACGCGTGGTGGGCCTCTCCACCAAGGAAAGCCTCATGGTGGGCGCACTGATGAACACCCGCGGCCTGATGGAGCTGGTGGTGCTCAACATCGGCTACGACCTGGGCGTGATCAGCCCCGAGATCTTCGCGATGATGGTGATCATGGCCCTGGTCACCACCGTGATGACCGGTCCCACGCTTGGCCTCATCGACCGCCTTTTCCCCGCCGGGGAACGCAGCCTGCGCCGGGCCGCCGAGGAGGCCAAGCGCTTCCGCATCCTCGT
>CAZUNW010000134.1:5691-5975 GCA_964621425.1 uncultured Chryseobacterium sp.
CAACGACAACGCCAGCGTGGTGGCCCTGCACCTCACCCCCAGCAGCGAGGTCAACACCTTCAACCTGGCAGAACTGGAGCGCGAGAGCTTCAAGCCGATCCTGAAGGAGAAGCGCGAGGCCGGCGTGCCGCTGGAGACGCGCTTCAAGCCCACCACCGACATCGACAAGGAACTCATCGGCATCGCCAACACCGGCGACCTCGACCTGGCCATCGCCGGCATCGGCCGCAGCATTTGCGAAGGCACCTGCCCGGGCCGCCTGGTGGGCCGCACCAGCCGCATCC
>CAZUNW010000134.1:5985-6341 GCA_964621425.1 uncultured Chryseobacterium sp.
GCGACGCTGGATGCGTACACCTGCGGAGCCGCGGACCCCGAGCGCCTCATCGACACCCTCACCGGCAAGGAGGGCCTCTTCGAGCAGGCCGACCTGGACGACCGCGTGCGGCGCATCGCCCGCGAGGTGCGCATCCCCCTGGGCATCTACGTGGACAAGGACCTGCAGCGCACCGAGCGCGTGGTGGTGCCCCTTTTCGGCCTGGCGGACAGCGCCCTGCTCACCTATGCCCAGAAGCTGCAGGTGAACAGCGGTGCACACATCACCCTGCTCGACCTGGCCGACGTGTTCGCGCAGAACCCCGAGATGGGCGTGCTGGTGGACGGCATGCAACGCGCCGGCCACGGCTCCGTGCA
>CAZUNW010000134.1:6351-6646 GCA_964621425.1 uncultured Chryseobacterium sp.
GGCGCCCCACTCGCAGGGCAGGACCTTATGCTGATCGGCCTCGACAGCTGGAAACGCGCCGTGGAGAAGCAGGCCCCCTGGCTCGCCCAGGCGCCCAGCATGCTGATCCTGCGCCCCTGACCACCCGCACTGGCCGCGCGCGCACGATCTTCGCACCGCACCGGGCACCGACGCCCGCGCACCACCCCCAATGAGCAAGGCCGCCAAGATCCGCAGCTTCGACCCCAACAGCCCCGGCGATGCGAACGCCCAGCTGTACGGGCTGAGGAAGTACAGGCCGAGCGGTCCGCGGGCG
>CAZUNW010000135.1:0-6523 GCA_964621425.1 uncultured Chryseobacterium sp.
TCTTGGTGTTCTTGTGCAGGTTGCTCACCGCGATGCGGCTGGCAAGCTGGGCATAGTCCGGGTGCCGCACCGTCATGGTGGCGGCCACCTCGGCGGCCAGGTTGTCCAGCTCGGTGGTGGTAACGCCATCGTAGATGCCCTCAATGACCTTCATGGTCATGGCGGTGGCATCCACCAGGGGGTCCAGCCCGTAGCACAGCTTCTTCACCCGGGCGGTGATCTTGTCGAACTTGACCGCCTCCCGGCGGCCGTCACGCTTCACTACGTACATGCTTCTTCTCGGTTAATGGCCCCCTCCGCGCGGCTCCCGCCCGCATTGGGGATCTGGTTATGGTGTTCCGCTGCGCCGGGGTTGACGGGAAGTCCATCAATTGCCGGTTCCGGAAAGTTGGTCGGTGTGGCGGGCCTTTCGGCGTTCAGGGTTCAGGGGTTCATCAACGGGTCGATGTGGGATCCCCCGGCACGCGTTGACAGCCGCGGGGCGGGAGGCCACAGGGATTCAGAAGGAAGCCTCGGTGGTGAACGTGTGGCCGCTCTTCTCCTGGGTCATCACCCCGGCCTTCTGGTACTCGCCCACCCGCTTCTCGAAGAAGTTGGTCTTACCCTGAAGGCTAATCATGTCCATGAAGTCGAACGGGTTGGTGGCGTTGTACACCTTCTCGTTGCCCAGCTCCACCAGCAGGCGATCGGCCACGAACTCGATGTACTGCTGCATGAGCTTGGCATTCATGCCGATCAGGTTCACCGGGAGCGCCTCGGTCACGAACTCCTTCTCGATGGCCACCGCATCGGTGATGATGTGCTCGATCGTCTTCTTCGGCAGCTTGTCCAGCAGGTGGCGGGTGTAGAGCAGGCAGGCGAAATCGCAGTGCAGGCCCTCGTCACGGCTGATCAGTTCGTTGCTGAAGCTGAGGCCCGACATCAGGCCACGCTTCTTGAGCCAGAAGATGCTGCAGAAGCTTCCGCTGAAGAAGATGCCCTCCACCGCGGCGAAGGCGATGAGGCGCTCGGCGAAGCTGCCCTTGCCGATCCACCGCAGAGCCCACTCGGCCTTCTTCTTCACGCAGTCCACCGTGTCAATGGCGTGCAGCAGGCGGTCCTTCTCAACCGGGTCCTTGATGTAGGAGTCGATCAACAAGCTGTAGGTCTCGCTGTGGATGTTCTCCATCATCACCTGGAAGCCATAGAAGCACCGGGCCTCCGGGTATTGCACCTCGTTGAGGAAGTTGACAGCGAGGTTCTCGTTGACAATGCCGTCGCTGGCGGCGAAAAAGGCCAGCACGTGCTTGATGAAGTAGCGCTCGTTATCCGTGAGCTTGGTGTTCCAATCCACCAGGTCCGGGCTCAGGTCGATCTCCTCGGCCGTCCAGAAGCTCGCTTCGTGCTTCTTGTAGAAGTCCCAGATGTCCTGGTGCTGGATCGGGAAGAGCACAAAGCGGTCCTTGTTCTCCCGCAGCAATGGCTCGTTGGTCACCTCCGTGTTGGCGGGCAGCACATCCTCCAGGCTCATCTGGCTCATCTTGGTGGTCTCCATGGGGATCGGTTGCGGGATGGTGAGGGGGACAGCGTGCCTCCGGGTTCCAGCCCCTTGTTTTTGGGTTCGCGGTATGTTGAGGGTCCCGGAGGCGGGTCGACGTCGGCTCGTCCCGGGTTTACAAAAGTGGCAGCGGGAGGTGGCTCAGGGCAACGATACAGAGGGCCCATGTTCCCGAAGTTTTTAACACCGTCCCGTGTGCTGCGCCGATCGTGAAGGGGATCCCGTTTCGATCCGTGCAAGCCTTTTCTATTCACGATCACTTAACAACCCAAAAAGGGCATGTACGGTGCGGGCCCCGCATGCTCCCGGCAACACGGTCCCCATGTAAGCGTGGGCATTCAGCCCATCGGACCGATCGAGGCCATGATCCACGCGGCTGCGGTGACGGCACTACACCGCGAAGGCACGATCGATGGAGCGACCGCCGCATGGATATCCTCAACCCCGCGCCATCATTGGCTTCTCCGCCTACACCACCTAGACCACGCTTGCAGGATGCCGCATTCAGAACGCAGCACTTCCACAGCCCCTGTCAGGCGCTGCGGGTCCCGCGCTTGCGTTTAGCCGAGGCCTTTCGTGCGCCCTTGGCAAGCCGGCCGGACCACTCCACATAGAGCGCTTCCAGCCCATCATACCAGTCCTGGCCGTAGGCACGCACCAGCGCACCCTTCAGGAACCGGAACACGGGCACCTCCAGCCGCTCACCGCAGGCACAGGCTGGTGCGCAGATGTCCCATCGCTCGTAATTCAGGCCGTCGCGCTCCTTGAGCTTCACCACGCGGATCGGGTAAAGGTGGCAGCTCAGGGGCTTGTTGAAGGGCACCTTGCCCTCGCGGTGGGCCTGCTCGATGCCGCACATCCACACCCCCTTGCTGTCGCGTCGGGCATACACACACTCCTGGTACTCCTCCACCAGCGGGGTCACAAGCTCACCATCCATGTCCACCAGGCTGGTGTGTCCCTTCTCCTTCACGGCCTTGCGGCCGCGTGCGCTCATGTACGGCTCAAGGTCGGCATAGTGCCGCTCGATCAGCCGCGCCTCTTCGGTGGTAAGGGGCGCACCGCTGTCGCCCTGCTCGCAACAGGCCCCTTTGCAAGCGGCCAGGTCGCACACGAACCGCTTCTCGAAGAGGTCCTCGCTCAACAGCGTGCCACGGTGCTCGATCATGGGGGATTGTTCAGCAGGGGACCGCGACAACATGCACCGGACGGAGTGACCCCACCAGGAGTCGAACCTGGATCAAGAGTTTAGGAAACTCCTATTCTATCCATTGAACTATGGGGTCGCGCCCGGTACAGGTCGGCGAAGGTAACCCGGGACGCCCACAGACCACGGGGACGCCCCCGTGCGTTCACCGTAGGTAACAGCGGTCTGTGGATGAGCCGTCCACAGAGCCCCTCGACAACCCCGCCACACCCCCGGACCTTTGCTGCTGGTGATCTCCCGCCTCATTCGCCGCGCCCTGCTGGTGGGCAGCGCGCTGCTGGTGCTCCTTGTCGGGGCACTCGCGGTGGTGGGCCTGCTTTACGAAGAGGAAGTGAAGGCCCGCCTGGTAGGCCTCATCAATGACCGGCTGGCCGTTCCCGTGCAGGTGGGCTCCATCGACCTCACCCTGCTGCGCCGCTTCCCCAGGGCCAGCCTGCACCTGCAGGATGTGTATGTGCCCGAGGGGCAGCCCGATGGTGCATACGCCGACACCCTGCTGCACGCCGAAGACCTTTACCTGGACCTGGACCTCTCCGAACTGCTGGTAGGGACCTATGGCATCCGCCGCATCCACGGAGAAGGGGTGCGCGCCTTCATCGCCCACGACGCCGAAGGCCGCCCCAACTACCGCATCTGGCGGGCCGACAGCAGCGATGGCGAAGCCCTGCCCCTGAAGCGCATCACCCTCGAGGAGCTGTGGGTGCGCTACAGCCACGGGGGCGGTACCACCGTGGTGACCGCGGCCAGCGACCGCATCGCCCTGCAGGGCAGCATCGGCGGAGGGCCCGGTGAACTGCGCACCGAGGGACACCTCCACCTGGTGGAATGGCGGCAGGACGGCGCACAGCTGCTGGGCGACCGCGAGGCCGAGGTGCTGTTGAGCATGACCTTCGGTGGTGATGACGGGGCCTTCCGCATCACGAAGGGCGAGGTGGATGCCGCCGGCATGCACTTCACCACCACCCTGTCCGTAGTTCCGGAGGAGGACGGCCAGCTGATGGACCTGCGCGCTGCAGGCGACCAATGCGACCTGCAGCAACTGGTGGCCCTGCTCCCCACCACACTGACGGAAGGCCTGCGGGGCTATGGGCTGAAGGGGGAGGTGGACGTGGTGGCCCGGTACGCCGGCTCCCTTGGGGGCCGCACCGGCCCCGCGCTCGGCCTGCAACTGGCCGTGCGTGATGCGCGCTTCCGCGAGGAGACCACCGGCAGCACCTTCGACCGGGTGAACGGCTGGGTGGACCTGGCCCTGACCGCCGGGGGCGAACTGGCCGAGCTGCGTATTCGCGAGCTGCGCGCGCGGTCCGAGGAAGGGTCGCTCAGCGGGCACCTGCACCTGACCGGTGGTGCTCGACCCCGCGTGGAGGCCGGCCTGAAGGCCGACCTGGACCTGGGCGGCGTGCTGCGCTTCGCCCGACTGGACAGCCTGCAACAAGCCCAGGGACGCCTGAGCGCCGACCTCACCGCCAAAGGCACCCTGCCACGCCTGGCCGGACTGCGGGCGGCCGACCTCGGCGCCCTGACCATCGGGGGAACGGTGGGCCTGCATGGGGCCGCTGTCGCCCTGGCGGGCGTGGGCCTGGTGATCAACGGGGTGGATGCCGAGCTGGTGGTGCAGGGCACCGATGCCCGCGTGGAGCGGTTCACCGCCACCGTGCAGGGCGATCGACTGCAACTGAACGGCAGCCTGAAGGGGATCGTGCCCTACATGCTGCTGGACGGCCAGCGGTTGACCATCACGGCAAATGGTACCGCTGCGCGCATCGACGTGGCACGCTGGGTATCGGGTGGCAAGGGCGGACCTGCCGACCTGGACCTCCCGGCGGCGCTGAGCCTCGACCTGGACGTGCGTGTGGACGAACTGGTCTACGATGCCTTCGTTGCCAGGGGCATCTCCGGGCGGGTGGTGCTGGAGGACCGTGTGCTGCGGGCCGAGCCGGTGCGATTCAGCACGGCGGGCGGTACGGTGACCGGCGCCATCGCATTGGACGGGCGCACCGCCGCCGCCCATCCCCTCGCCGTCAGGGCCTCCCTCAGTGGCATCGATGTCACACAGCTCTTCGCCGAGTTCAAGGACTTCGGGCAGGACTTCATCGGCCAGCGCCACCTTCAGGGCACCTGCCGCGCCGAGGTGCGTTTCGACGCCCCGCTGATGCCCGACCTCCACTTCGACCTCGACCGGCTCACCTGCACCGCCGATGTGGTGGTGGAACAGGGGGTGTTGAAAGGCCACGCCCCGCTGATGGAGGTGGCCGACCACGTAAGGCGCAACAAGATCGCCGGCCTGCTGGTGGATGCCGACCTGCTGGCGCGGCGGCTGGCCGAGGTGCGATTCGCCCGGCTGGAAAACCGCGTGGAGATCCGCGACAGACAGGTGCGCATCCCACTGATGGAGGTGCGTAGCAGCGCCCTCGACATCGAACTGAGCGGAGTGCATGGCTTCGATGACCGCATCGACCACCGCATGAACTTCCGCCTTGGCGACCTGGTGCGCAGCGCGCCACCCAAGGACGAGTTCGGGCCCGTGATCGATGATGGCACGGGCATGAGGCTCTTCCTGCGCATGCAGGGACCGGCCAGCGACCCCAGCATCACCAACGATCCGGAAATGGCGGCCGCGCGGCGCGGACGCCAGTGGCAGCAGGAAAAAGAGGATCTCAAGGCCCTGTTCCGCAAGGATGCGCAGGGCGGTGATGAGCGAACCGCCAACACCGGCACCGTCCTGTTCCGGCTGGAGGAGGAGACCGGCGCGACCCAGGCGCCCCCACCGGCCCGCCCACAAAAGCGACGTAAAGGGGATGATCCCCCCCCGGTGGTGATCGAACTGGAGCCCTGAGCGCCCCGAAGCCCGATCTTCACGGACCGAAGCCGTGGACCTCTACTCCCGCAAACAGCGCTGGAAGCTCGTGCTGGCCTTTGCCGCACTGCTGATCGTGATCGCCTCATTGTGGTACGGCAACCGCATCGTGGACAAGGTCCGGCAGGAGGAGCGCCACAAACTGGAACTGTGGGCCGAGGCGGTGCAGAACCGGGCCCGGCTGGTGAACCTCACCGACCGGCTCTTCGAGCGCCTGCGCGAAGAGGAACGCAAGAAGGTGGAGCTGTGGGCCGAGGCCATGCTCCGGCTGGTCCGCACCACCGGCCCCGGCGACCTCGACTTCTACCTGAAGGTGGTGAGCGACAACACCACCGTGCCCGTGGTCATCACGGATAGCGACGGCGCGGTGAAGTTCCACCGCAACCTGGACAGTGCCGTGGTGAACGACCCCGGCCGGCTCCGCCAGACCGTGGCGGAAATGGCAGCCGCCCGCGAACCGGTGGTGATCACCGTGCATGGCGCGCAAAGGCAGTACCTCCACTACCAGGATAGCCGGCTGCTGCGCGAGCTGGAAGAAGTGATGGACGGCATCATCCGCTCCTTCATCAGCGAGACCGTGATGAACACGGCGGCGGTGCCCGTGATCCTCACCGACAGCACCGGAACCCGCGTGGTGGAGTCGGGCAACGTGGACAGCCTTGTGCTGCGCGACCCGGTGCGCCTGGCCGCCAAACTGTCCGAGATGGCCGCTTATGAGGCGCCGCTGGAGGTGACCCTCGCGGGGCAGGGCCGCCACCGCATCTACTACGAGGAGTCGCTTGTCATCACCCAGCTCCGCTACTTCCCCTACGTCCAGCTGGTCATCATCGGGCTCTTCCTGCTGGTGAGCTACGCCCTCTTCAGCCTCTTCCGCAACGCGGAACAGAACCAGGTGTGGGTAGGCATGGCCAAGGCGACGGCG
>CAZUNW010000136.1:0-4415 GCA_964621425.1 uncultured Chryseobacterium sp.
AGACGCGCGGCCTGAGCGACCACATCTTCAGCGGCGAGTACCACAGCGCGTTCAAGGGCCGTGGCATGGCGTTCAGCGAGGTGCGCGAGTACATGCCGGGTGACGAGGTGCGCACCATCGACTGGAATGTGACCGCACGGCTGGACCATCCCTTCGTGAAGGTGTTCGAGGAGGAACGCGAACTGACCGTGATGCTGGTGGCCGACGTCAGCGGATCGGCCGACTTCGGCAGCACCGGGCGCACCAAGCGCGAACTGATCACCGAGGTGTGCGCCACACTGGCCTTCAGCGCCATCAAGAACAACGACAAGGTTGGCCTCATCCTCTTCAGTGGTGCAGTGGAGCGCTACATCCCGCCGAAGAAGGGCCGCAGCCACATCCTGCGCCTGGTGCGCGAGCTGATCGAGTTCACACCGCAGCAGCGCGGCACCGACATCGCCGGGGCGCTGCGCTTCCTCAACAGCGTGATCAAAAAGCGCAGCATCGCCTTCCTCATCAGCGACCTGATGGGCGCCGGTTATGAGGATGCGCTGAAGATCGCCGACCGGCGCCACGACCTGGTGGTGCTTCGCACGGCCGACCCCCGCGAAGGCGAGCTGCCCGATCTGGGCATGGTGCTGGTGCAGGACCCCGAGACCGGCGAGCGGCATTGGGTTGACACCGGCAGCAGCCGGGTGCGCAAAGCCTACCGGGCCGAGGCGCTGAAGCATGCCGCACGCACCCGCGACCTGCTCCGCCGATCGGGCATCGATCACGCCGTCATCGGGACCCGCGAAGGCTACGTAAGGCCGCTGATGGACCTCTTCCGCCAACGCGAACGCGCATGAGGAAGACATTCACCCTGCTCCTATCGGTACTCGCAGGCGGAGCATACGCCCAGGACCCCGCTGTCATCGCCACCCTGGACAGCAACGTGATCCGTCTCGGCGAACAGGTGGTGCTAGACCTCGAGGCGTTCTATGGCGGCGGGGGCACCTCCGTGACGTGGCCTGAACTTGGCGACACCTTGACGGCGCAGGTCGAGGTGGTCCGCGACAGCGGGATCGACACCGCTGAGGCGCGGGACGGCCTGCTCGTGCAGCGCCGACACCTTACCATCACCGCTTGGGACAGCGGGTTCTGGGCCGTGCCGCCCTTCCGCTTCGTCATCGCCGGAGACACACTGGAAACCGCACCCCTCCTGCTCGAAGTACGGACCGTGGCCGTGGACACCACCCAGGCTTTCCGCGACATCAAGGAGGTGTATGAGGCGCGCACATCGCTGCTCGACCTGCTGGCTGAATACTGGCCCTGGTTGGCAGGCGGTCTGCTCGCCTGCGCCCTGGTGATCGCCATCGTGGTTCTGGTCCGCAGGCGGATGCGGCGTCCACCCGCCAAGCGCGCTACACCGCCGGTCCCGCTGCACGAGGCCATGCTGCTGCGCCTGGAGGAGCTGGAAAAGGCGAGATCGTGGCAGCATGGCGCGGTGAAGACACATTATGTCGCCCTGTCAGAAATACTGCGGGCCTATGTGGAGGCGCGTTTCGGCGTGCCCGCCCTGGAGCGGACCACGGACGAGCTGGTGCATGCGCTGCGCGTCACGGCGCTGCCCGCGGAACAGCGCGAACAGCTGGCCAACGTGCTCCGCCTGGCCGACCTCGTGAAGTTCGCCAAATTATCCCCGGCACCTGCGGAGAATGAGGCCTCCGTGCCCGCGGCCCGAAGGTTCATCGTGGACACCACCCTGGCGGATGCAGCCGCCCCGAGCCATGCGGAGACCCGGTGACCTGAACAGCGGCATCGCCTGGAGCCTGCTGGCGATGGCCGGCGTGGCAGCGGCGGTGTACCAGATGCTGCAACGGTTCGAACCCGCGGACCCCGGCCTGCGCTGGCTGCTGCTCATCCTGCCCGCCATCGCCGCGGTGCACTTGTGGCGGCGGAACGCGCAACGCGCCACCATCACCCTCAGCACGGCCCACGCCTTTCGCGCACTACCCGCAGGATGGACCGTCCCCCTGCGCCACCTGCCCTTCGCGGCATCCCTGATCGGCCTGGGACTCCTGCTCGCCGCCCTGATGCGGCCTCAGAGCAACGATGCCTGGCAGGATGTGGAGACCGAGGGCATCGACATCATCATGGCCGTGGACATCTCCGCGAGCATGCTGGCACGCGACCTCAAGCCCGACCGGCTCGATGCAGCTAAGCGCGTGGCAGCAGACTTCATCGATGCCAGGCCCAACGACCGCATCGGCCTGGTGGTCTATGAGGGGGAAGCCTTCACCCAGTGCCCCCTCACGACCGACCATGATGTGCTGAAGGACCTCTTCAAGCAGGCACGGTCGGGCCTGATCGACGGGGGTACGGCCGTGGGCATGGGCCTTGCAACCGCCGTGAACCGGCTGCGCGAGAGCGAGGCTAAGAGCCGTGTGGTGATCCTGCTCACGGACGGGGTGAACAACGCGGGTACGGTGCACCCCGAGGATGCCGCCCAGATCGCTGCGGAACTTGGCGTGCGGGTGTACACCATCGGCGTGGGCACCCGGGGAAAGGCGTTGAGCCCAGTGGCCATCTATCCCAACGGCCAGTACAAGTACGACCTGGTGGACGTGGAGATCGATGAAGCGATGCTGGACAAGGTGGCCACCCTCACCGGCGGACGCTACTACCGTGCGACGAGCGAACGCGCCCTCGCCCGCATCTATGCTGAGATCGATACACTTGAGAAGACCCGCTTCAAGGTGACCGAGCACAGCCGGCGCAACGAGGAATACCTGCCCTTCGCCTTCGCGGGGGCCTGTCTGCTGCTCTTCGCCTTCGTGGCCGACCGCCACCTGCTGCGCACGACCCCATGAACCGCCTCCGACTCTGGCCCGCCCTGCTCGCCGTGCTCCTCCTGGAGGTACTGCTGGCCGCGCTGCTCGTCGCCGGCTGGTTCCTTGTATTGCGCGATGAGCCCTCCTTCCGGTTCGGCCGCCCGCAGATGCTTTGGGGCCTGGCCGCGGGACCGGCGCTGGTGCTGTTGTTCGCCATCGACCTCTGGCGCCGCCGCCGCGCCCTGCAGCGGTTCGCCCAGGCCCCCACACTTGCACGCATGGTACCCGGGGTCAGCTTCGGGAACGCCACCGTGCGCTTCCTTGCCCTCCGGCATGGTATCGGTTTGGTGGCCCTGGCACTCGCCGCTCCCCAGTTCGGTACACGCCTCGAGGAGGTGCGATCAACCGGGGTGGACGTGATGGTGGCCCTTGATGTGAGCAACAGCATGCTTTGCGAGGACCTGCGCCCCGACCGTATGGAGGCAGCCCGCCGCGCCCTCAGCCAGCTGGTGGACCACCTGCATGGGGACAGGATGGGCATCGTCGTTTTCGCCGGCGAGGCCTTCGTGCAGTTGCCCCTGACCGCGGACAAGAGCGCCGCGAAGCTCTTCCTGGCCAGCCTTGGACCCGACCTGGTTCCCACCCAGGGAACGGCCATCGGTGCCGCCATCGACCTGGCGCGAGAAGGTTTCGGCAATAAGGAAGGCGGCAGCCGTACGATCATCGTGATCACCGACGGGGAGAACCACGAGGACGATGCCCAGGGTGCCGCGCGCAAGGCGGCCGAGGCCGGCATCGTGGTGCACACCATCGGCATGGGCACGCCCCAGGGCGGTCCCATCCCGCTAAAAAGGCGCGGACAGTTGCTCGGCTTCCGGAAGGACAAGGACGGCTCCACGGTGATAAGCCGCCTCAACGAGCCCATGCTGCGGTCGATCGCCGCCGAAGGCAAGGGTGCCTATGTAAGGGCCACCAGTTCCTCGGCCGGCATCACCGAGCTTGTGGACGAACTTCGCACCATGGACCAGCGCGACATCGGCACCTACCGCTATGCAGGCCATGAGGACCGGTTCCAAGTGCCTCTGGCCGCTGCCTGCCTGCTGCTCGCCATCGGCATGCTCTGGCCCGAACGGCGACGGGTGCCCAACGCATTGAACGAACCCCGACCATGAAGCGCCGCACCATCCTCCTGCTGGCCGCGACCGGAGCCAGCGTGCTGGCCCGGGGCCAGGATCGCAAGGCGGAGTCCGCGCTGGACGCGGGTAACGCCCTTTACCGCAAGGGCGACCACTCCGGTGCAGCCGACGCCTACCAGCGCGCAGGCACGCTCGCCCCCGGGGATCCCCGCCCCACCTTCAACCTGGGTGATGCGCTCTACCGCAAGGGCGATGCCGCAGCCGCACAGCAGCAGTTCGAACGCAGTGCCGGGGAGGCGCGGGACCCGGCCGACCAGGCCCGGGCCTACCACAACCTGGGCAATGCCCACCTCGCCCAACAGCGCCCACAGCAGGCCATCGAGGCATACCGACAGGCCCTGCGGAGAGATCCCGGCGATGAGGACACCCGTTACAACCTGGCCTTCGCCCAGCGCATGCTGAAACAACAGCAGCAGGACCAGCAGAA
>CAZUNW010000136.1:4515-6497 GCA_964621425.1 uncultured Chryseobacterium sp.
ACAACCTGGCCTTCGCCCAGCGCATGCTGAAACAACAGCAGCAGGACCAGCAGAAAAAGGACGACAAGCAAGAGGACAAGGACCAACAGAGGCAGGACGACGAGCAACAGGACAAGGACCAGCAGAAGAACAAGGAGCAGCAGCAGGAAAAGCAGGACCAGCAGAAGCCCGGCGAACAGGATCGAAAGGACGGCGAGCAGCCCCCCCAGCAGGCCCAGCGCATGGACCGGCAGGAGGCCGAGCGCATCCTCGACGCCCTCGACCGACAGGAACGCGATGTGCAGGACAAGGTGCGGCAGAAGCTGCGCGTACCCCTGCGCGTGACCATAGAAAAGGACTGGTGATGATGCGTGCCGCCGCCACCCTGCTGTCCCTGCTGTCGATCCCCCTGCTGCTCACAGCACAGGAGATCACCTTCGATGCACGGGTGGACCGCAACACCTTCGAGGTGGGCGGTTCCATCCGCCTTACCATCACCCTGGCCAATGCCCAAGGGGGCTTCACCAATCCCGACATCGGCGGTCTCACCGTGGTGCAGGGCCCCTTCGAGAGCAGCAGTTACAACTATGTGAACGGCAGGATGAGCAGTACGGTGAGTCGCACCTTCGTGCTCACCGCCACGAAACCGGGCACCTATACCATCGGAGCGGCGAGCGCGCGCGTGGGGGGAGGCACGCTCCAGTCCCAGCCCATCACCGTGAAGGTGGAGAAGGGGGCCGGGGCCACGACGGACAAGTTGCTGAACGATGGCCAGCAGCGCGATCGCGACCTCTTTGTCACGATCAACCTCAGCCGGTCCAAGCTCCATGTGGGCGAACAGGTCGTGGCCACCTACACGCTCTACTCACGCTACCCGAACTTGGAGCTCAGCAAATACGACCTGCCCCAGCTGAACGGCTTCTGGGCGGAGGAGATCGACCTGGGCGAGACCACCTGGGAGGACCAGCTTCGCACCGTGAACGGCCTGCAGTACAGGGTGGCCGTGCTGAAGAAGCAACTGCTCTTTCCCCAGCGTGCGGGCAAGCTGCGCATCGAGCCCTTGCGCATCACCTGCATCGTCAACCGGTCCTTTTTCAACCGCGGCAGCCAGGTGGAGGCGATGAGCAACCCCACAGACGTGGAGGTGATGGCCCTGCCCCCCAATGCCCCGCCTGGAACCCAGGGAGCCGTTGGCGAGTTCTCCTTCTCCGCGAAGCTGGATCGCGAACAACTGCAGGCTGATGAGGCGCTGGAGCTCACCCTAACGGTGTCCGGTTCGGGCAACCTGAAGCTGATCGAGGCACCGGAACTCCAACTGCCGCCGGACGTGGAGCGCTTCGACCCCAAGCTCACCGATCGCATCATCATCAACGGCAGTGGCATGAGCGGCAGCCGCACCTTCCAGTACCTGTTGATCCCCCGCCATGAGGGCACGCTCACCCTGGGGCCCTTCGCATTCAGTTTCTTCGATACATCAACAGGCGCCTACCGCACCCTCGAGGCCGGCCCGTTCACGGTGCAGGTGACTCCCGGCACCTCTGGAGAACAGGCGCGCTTCTCCAAGCCGAGCAAGGCCGACGTGCAGCTGCTCGATACGGACATCCGATTCCTCCGCACGGGCGACCTCGACCTGCGTCCGGCCGGTCAACACCTCATCGGTTCCTGGTACTGGTGGGCCGGCATGCTGGCCCCCGTGCTCGGATTCGCACTGTTCCTAGGCTGGAAGCGCCGGCTGCTGATCTCGATCATGTGATGTCTCCAGTGATCCCGCCGGACGCCGGCGCCGCGAAGCGGACAAGGTGGCCCGTAAACACTTCAGGGAGGCCCATGACGCCCTCCAACGCGATGCCCGGGAGGACTTCTACGCCGCCATGACCCGGGCCCTGAACGGCTACCTCGCTGACCGCTTCGCGCTGGGTGCCGGGGAGATCAATGCCACGACGCTGGAGCGTGCCATGAGCGGGCTTCCTGATGGGGCTTCGCTGGCCCGTGAGGCCACCGCC
>CAZUNW010000137.1:0-276 GCA_964621425.1 uncultured Chryseobacterium sp.
CGCCACTTCGGGCGGCTGAAGGCACTGGCCGTGGGCGATTACCAGGCGCAGTTCGGGCTGGGGCTCACCTATTGGAGCGGACTGGCCTTCGCCAGCAAGTCCTCCTTCACCCTCAACGTGAAGCGCAATGCCGCGGGCCTTGTGCCCTACACCAGCGTGAACGAGAACCTTTTCAACCGCGGTGCGGCGGCAACGGTCGGGCTGCTGCGCGATGTGGATCTCACCGTCTTCTACAGCCGCAAGGGTCTGGACGCGAACGCCCGGCAGTCCACGGAC
>CAZUNW010000137.1:311-6458 GCA_964621425.1 uncultured Chryseobacterium sp.
GTGGACGATGCACTGGTGAGCTTCAGCAGCTTCCAGGAGGACGGGTACCACCGAACGTACAACGAGCTGGCGAAGAAGGACGCCATCACCGAGCAGGCCTACGGCGGGCACCTGCGCTACCGCCGCCGCGCCTTCAGCTGGGGGCTGACCGGGGCGCACGTGGGCTATGATGTGCCCCTTACACGCACGCTGCAACCTTACAACCGCTTCGAGTTCAACGGAAGCAGGAACACCACGCTGGGCACGGACATGGGCCTGATGTGGCGCAACGCCAGCTTCTTCGGCGAGGTGGCCGCAAGCCTGCCACAGGCCGATGGCAACACGGGCTGGGCGCTGAACCTCGGCACCCTGGTGGCGCTGGACCGGCGCGTGACAATGGCCCTCCTGTACCGCGACTACCAGCGTGACTTCCACGGATTGTACAGTGTGGGCTTCGCCGAGGGCGGCAACCCGTGGAACGAGCGCGGGCTTTACACCGGCATCGAGGTGCGGCCGGACCGACGCTGGACCATCAACGCCTACTTCGACCAGTACCGCTTCCCGTGGCTGCGCTACCAGGTGAACGGACCCAGTGATGGGTACGACATGCTGGCCCAGGTGACCTGGAGGCCGAGCAAGCAGGTGGAGATCTACATGCGTGGGCGGGTGGAGGAGAAGGGGTACAATACCGATGCCCCGGTGGAAGGCGTGGACGGGCTGGTGCGCCGCAGGCAGTCCAACTGGCGCTTCAATGCGAGCTACAGGGTGACCCCGTCGGTGAGCCTCCGAACCCGGGTGGAGCTGGTGGACGTGCAGCGCGGCGGATCACCGGTGGAGCATGGGTTCATCGTATACCAGGATCTGGTGCATCGACCCCTGCGCGGCTGGTGGGAACTTTCCCTGCGTTTTGCCCTGTTCGATACCGACGGATACGATGCGCGGCTCTATGCCTACGAGAACGACCTCGTCGGCGTGTTCAGCATACCGCCCTATTACGGGCGGGGTGTGCGCTGGTACGGCATGCTGCGACTGACGCCCCTTAGGCGCGTGGACGTATGGTTGCGTTATGGCGCCTTCATCCTGCAGGACGTGGACCGGACAGGTTCGGGCCTCCAGGAGATCTCCGGTGGCACGCGAAGCGATGTGAAGGTGCAGGTGCGCATCAGGTTCTGAGGCCATGTCCGTACGCCACGTCCAACTCGACGCAGCCCATCCGGAGGCCCGCTTCAGTGCCACGGAGCAGCCGCGCATCGCCCTGCGCCAGGCCTTTTTCACGACCTCCGATGGCGGCTGGCAGCGGCGCCTGGGCCGTGCCGCACTGGTGGTGATCACCCGTGCCTATGACGGGGACGGGCGCGAGCTGGTAACCGACCACCAGGTCTTCCGGTTCAGCGTGCTCTACAACGCCTCGTGGCCCGAACCGCTGTTCCGCAACATCCGCAACTGGACGTATGTGCCTGTGGAGCTGCGCGCGGGCGCGCCCCCGGTCATGGGCTGGATCCTGGAACTGCGGCTGCGCGACCTGCGGCTGGGCGAGGGCGAGCGGATGGACGTGGTATTCCTGGGTTGAAACGCGAAAGCCCCGCCGGAGCGGGGCTTCCAGAAGAGCGTGGCACGCCACGCGCTCGTGCTTACTTCTCGGCGGGCTTGGCCTCGGCCTTGGCACCGGCCTTGCCGGCGCAGCAACCGGCCTTGGCACCAGCGGCGCAGGCAGGGGCAGCGGCCTGGCCATGGGCGCCATGCTCACCGTGCGCCTCCGCATGGGCCTTGTGATCGTGACCGGAACAAGCGCCTGCCTTGGCATCGCCGGCACCTGCGGCCTTGCCGGCACAGCAACCGGCCTTCGCGTCGCCAGTGGCACCGGCCTTGCCGGCACAGGCCTTGGCGTCAGCGGTCTTGCCGGCACAGCAACCGGCTTTGGCAGGTGCCGGGGCCTCACCCACCTTGTCATTGGCAACGGCGGGCTCGGTCACCGCACCTGCGGGTTGGTCCTTTGCGGGTTGGTCCTTGGAATTGGTCAGGGTGGTGCTCTGCGCCGAGGCGGTGACCATGAAGGCCACGAGGGCGGCGATGCTGAGAACGATGCGCATGGCGGGGGTCGTATTTGCCGCAAGATAAGGCATCCGGTCGCCAGACACCATCACGCGTGCCCCACACCTATCTTTATCCGCACCCAACAACGCACCCATGGACCGTCGTGACTTCCTCCTGGCCGGCTGCAAGGCCTGCGCCGTCCTGGCCGCCGCGCCCGCCATCGCAGCCCTTGAAAGCTGCTCCACCAGCAAGGCGGCAGCCACCGGCGGCGCCTCCCCCGCCCCGCTGGCCGTGGACAACGGCGTGCTGGCCATCCCCGTGTCCGCTTTGCCCAACGGATCGGGTGTGATCAACGCGAAGGGGCTTGCCGACAAGCTGTACATCAGCCGCCGCGCCGATGGCAGCTACACGGCCCTTGTAATGAAGTGCCCCCACAAGGGCGGCCCAGTGAAACCGGACGGCGACAAGCTGGTCTGCGGATGGCACGGCAGCGCATTCGACATGGAGGGCAAGGTGACGAAAGGTCCCTCGCAGCAGGGGCTGAGGACCTACCCCGTGGAAGTGGCGGGCGATGTATTGAACGTGCGCGTGGCCTGAGGAGCGCTCAGCGCGCTGCCCTGCGCCTGCGCCGCTGCGCCTTCTCCGGGTCCATGTGGAAAGTGACGGGCACGGTGAGCGCCACGCGCACGGGCATGCCGTTCATCCGCCCTGGCTCCCAGCCATCGGCGAGGCGCACCACGCGCATGGCCTCCGCATCAAGCAGGGGATGCACGCCCCGTAACACGGTGACACTGTCCACACGCCCGTCCTGCTCCACCACGAACCGCACGTGGACACGGCCTGTGATGCCCAGCGCCATGGCCTCCGGTGGATAGCGGCTGCGCTCCACCACGAACCTCCGCAGGCCCGCTTCGCCCCCGGGAAACAGCGGGTGCTGCTCGACGCGCATGCCGGAGCCGTCGCCCCCCGCCATGGTGCGGTCGAACAATTGCTGGGCCCTGTCGGCCTCATCGCGCACCGGGACAGTTCCCACCTGGGCCGTACAGGAAAGGACCGCGAAAAGGAGGGGAACAGCGGCGAGGGAACGCATGGCCCATCGAAATTAGCCCTTCCCCGCCCCCGCCCCTACTTTCGCCGCGGGCACTCCGGGCGACGGAGCGCAGCGGACCACCTCCTCCCCGATCATCCGATCGATATGGCCAACGTGTATTACCCCGACTACCTGCAACTGGATAAGATCCTCGGCGCGCAGGCGCTGGAGAGCGACAGGCAGGGCAAGCATGCCCACGATGAAATGCTCTTCATCGTGATCCACCAGGCCTACGAACTCTGGTTCAAGCAGATCCTGCACGAGGTGGGCAGCGTCTCGGCCATGTTCGCCGACCACCATGTGGACGACAACAACGGCGAGCTGAACATCGCGGTACACCGGCTGCAGCGCGTGAAGACCATCCTGGACGTGCTGGTCCACCAGATGGACATCATGGAGACGATGACACCGCTCGACTTCCTGGACTTCCGTGACATGCTCCGTCCGGCGAGCGGTTTCCAGAGCATGCAGTTCAAGGTGCTTGAGGCGCGTCTGGGCCTGCGCATGGAGGCCCGGTTCGGCAGGCAGTACTACACCAGCCAGCTGAAGCCGGAGCACAAGGCGGAGATCGAGGCTCTGGAGGGGATGCCCACCCTCCTTGAACTGGTGAACGCATGGTTGGAGCGCATGCCCTTCCTCGATGAACGCTACTGGCCGCAGGGCGGGACCTCCTTCTTCGAGCAGCTCGAGGGCATCTACGACGCCAGCCTGGTGGCGGGCGAGGAGGCCAATGCCTCCTTGTGGCGCAGGATCTTCGTGGAGGGCGACCCGGAGCGCAAGCTCAGTGCCAGGGCCTGCCGCAGTGCCCTCTTCATCATGCTGTACCGCGATGAGCCCATCTTCCAGCAGCCCTTCCGCTTCCTGGAGGCGCTGCTGGACATCGACGAGGCGCTGGCCGCCTGGCGGGGCAGGCACCTGAACATGGTGCACCGCATGATCGGCCTGCGCGTGGGCACCGGCGGAAGCACGGGGAAGGCTTACCTGCGCGGGGCCATGGACGGCCACTACATCTTCGGCGAGGTGGCCGACCTCAGCAGCTTCCTGTTCGAACGCCGCAAGCTGCCGCCCCTGCCCGACGGCGTGAAGCAGGCCCTGCGCTTCCACAGCTGACCGCGCGGCATGGATCTTGCCGCCCGAACAACGAGGACTGCACGCCCGTTCGAGGGAACATGCGTGAACGTCCGGCAACGCATGCCCAACCGACCATGTTCAAGCATTTGCTCCCCCTGCTAGCCTCTGCGACACTGCTCCCGTCAGCCACACGCTGCCTGGCACAGGTCCAGGTGAACCCCCAGTTCGGCCTGACGTCACAGACGCTCCAGGGAGACCCCGACCCCGGAAGCTATGGCCCGGGCAGTGGCTGGCAGGCGGGTGTGGACATGCGGCTCGGATGGCGCTTCCATCTGCAGCCCGGCCTGCACCTGGTACACCAAGTGGCACGGATCCAGGCCGCCAGCGAGCAGTCACCTGGCGGACCGTTGATCGAGAACGACCTGCGCCGCACGGTGCTCAAGCCCAAGGTGCTGCTGGGCTTTCACCTCGTGAACAAGCGCTTCCTGAAGCTTCGGATCAACGTGGGGCCCACATACGACCTGCTGCTGGCAGCGGACAACTCCAATGAGGCCGCAGGCCTGGACAAGGGGAACCTCACCAGTGGGTCGTTCAACCTGGACGCGGGCCTGGGACTGGACCTCTGGATCATCACGGTGGAGGGGGGCGTGAGCGGCGGTTTCAGCAGGTTGCTGGAGCAGGATGCGCTGAACGAACGTTACGGCGACCCGCGCAACCTGACGGCATATGCCACGGTGGGCGTGGTGTTCGGCCGCGGCAGCCGGTAGGGCTCAGAGCACGTGCCGCTCCCCCTTGTGCGGAACGGTGATGCGCTTGAAGCCCCTGGCGGCGAAGAGGTCCTTGAGCCCATTGAGCGACGCGGTGATGCCGTGCACCAGGAAGAGGCGCTCCACACGGGCGGGATCCTGGCAGGAGAGGTAGCGCACCAGTTCGCCGCGGTCGGCGTGCGCGCTGTAGAATTCCATGCGGTGCACGGCTGCCTTCACCGGAACGGCTTCGCCGAAGATGTGGACCATGCGCCGGCCGGAAAGGATGTCGTGACCGAGGGTGCCGGGGGCGCAGAACCCCACCGCCAGCAGCGTGTTGCGCGGGTTGGGCAGGCTGTTGCGCAAGTGATGGCGGATGCGGCCCGCCTCCATCATGCCGCTCGCGGCGATGACGATGCAGGGCTCCTGCCTTGCGTTGAGCTGCTTGCTGCGCTCAGGGTTGCGTACGAACTCCACGCCGGGGAAGCTGAACAGGTCCGCATCATGCTCCAGTTCGGCACGCACCTCGGGCCTGAAGCATCCCGGATAGCGCCGCACGATGCCCGTGGCGCTGATGGCCAGCGGACTGTCCACGAAGACCGGGATGCGGGGCAGCCGCCCCTGGTTGCTGAGGCTGTTCAACGTGTAGAGGATCTCCTGCGTCTTGCCAATGCTGAAGGCCGGGATGAGCAGCTTACCCCTGCGCTCCACGCAAGCCTCCGTCACATGGCGCAACAACTCCTCCTCCGCCTCCGCGATGCCCGGATGGTCGCGGTCGCCGTAAGTGCTCTCGCACAGGATCACATCCGCCTGGGGGAAGCGCGTCGGGGGCGGCAGCAGGCGGTCCACGTAACGGCCCACATCGCCGGTGAAGAACAGGCGCAGCACGCGCTCTCCATCATCGATGGACAGGTGCACCGCCGCACTCCCCAGGATGTGTCCGGCCTCGGTGAAGGTGCATTCCATGCCAGGGACCACCGTGAAGGCCTCCTCCAGCTCATGCGCCTCGAAGCGCTCCATGGCCGGGGGCACCTCATCGGGTGAGTAAAGCGGACCGGGCTCCTCCAACGTGCGTCCCTGCCGCTGGGCACGCTTAAGGTCGTAGGCATGGTCAGCCTCCTGGATGCGTGCACTGTCCTCCAGCATGATGGCGCACAGGTCACGGGTGGCCGGTGTACTGTGAATGGCACCGCGGAATCCCTCGGCCACCAGGCGGGGCAGCAGGCC
>CAZUNW010000138.1:0-6391 GCA_964621425.1 uncultured Chryseobacterium sp.
GGGATCCGATGCCGCAGCCGATGTTGGCGATGAAGTCGTTCAGCCGGTAAACCCGCCTGCCGCGCCAGGCGCTCCACGCCAGCTCGATCCCAATGAGCAGGAAGAAGAGCGGGATGGAGAGGACGACATAGCCCATCGCACCTGCAAAGCTAGCCGTGCCGGGGCCGCCAGCGCCCGCTGGACGTGCCGCACCGGCTTGGTATCTTGGCCGACCGTTTTCCTACCCCGCACCATGCGCATCTCCTGGGACTGGCTACGCTCCCTGCTCGAAACAGACCTCGATGTGAATGCGGCCGCCGCCGTGCTGACAAGCACCGGCCTTGAAGTCGAACGCGTGGAGGTGGTCGAGCCCGTGAAGGGCCTGCTCGCCGGTGTGGTGGTGGGCCATGTGTTGGAGTGCGCCAGGCACCCGGACGCGGACCGGCTGAGCGTGACCCGTGTGGATGTGGGCGGTGAAGCTCCCCTGCAGATCGTGTGTGGTGCACCCAACGTGGCCGTGGGTCAGAAGGTCCTGGTGGCGCTGGTGGGCAGTACGCTGCACATGCGCGATGGTAACGGCATCACCATCAAGAAGAGCAAGATCCGCGGAGTGGAGAGCCATGGCATGATCTGCGCCGAGGATGAACTCGGTCTGGGTGAGGGCCATGCCGGCATCCTGGTGCTCGATCCCGGTGCACGCACCGGGGAGCCCGCCGCCGTCCACCTCGGCCTGCGTGGCGACCACGTGCTTGAGATCGGGCTCACCCCCAACCGATCCGATGCCATGAGCCACCTGGGCGTGGCCAGGGACTTGTCTGCGGCGCTGATCCACCGCACCGGACGCAGGGCCGTGCTCACTCCACCGGACGTCTCCTCCTTCCGCGAAGGCCCTCCCGGTAATGCCGTTGCCGTGCAGGTGCACGACCCCCGCGCCTGTCCGCGTTACGCGGGCCTCACCCTGTCGAACGTGCGCGTGGGACCATCCCCCGACTGGCTGGTGGCACGGCTGAAGGCCATCGGTCTGCGCCCCATCAACAACGTGGTTGACATCACCAATTACGTGCAGCATGAGCTGGGTCAGCCTCTCCATGCGTTCGATGCCGATCGCATAGCTGACCGCCGTGTGCGCGTGGGGCATGCGGCCCCGGGCCAGCGGTTCACCGCACTGGACGGGGTGGACCGCGAACTCCATCCCGAGGACCTGCTGATCAGCGATGCCAATGGCGCCCTCTGTCTGGCGGGGGTGGTGGGCGGTCTGCACAGCGGGGTCACCGATGCCACTACAACGGTCTTCCTCGAGAGCGCATGCTTCGATGCCGTGGGTGTGCGCCGCACCGCCCGCAGGCACGCATCGCGCACCGACTCCTCCTTCCGTTTCGAGCGTGGGGTTGACCCCGAGGGCGTGGTCATCGCCCTGAAGCGGGCGGCGCTCCTGATGGCGGAGGCCTGTGGCGCCACGGCGGTGGGACCGCTCGTTGACCTGTACCCGCATCCCCGCCCTTGGCGGCAGGTGCGCCTGCATCCGTCCAACCTGCGCGCGCTGGCCGGCATCGATCCCGGTTCCGCCGGCATGGACGAGGTGCTCCACCTGCTCGGCTGCAGGATCGTTGAGCGTTCTGAAAGCAGCGTGCTCGTCGAGGTACCACCCTACCGCGTGGACGTGCACCGTGAGGCCGATCTGGTTGAGGAGGTGCTGCGCATCCATGGCTTCGACCGGGTGCCGATGCCCGAGCATCTTGCCGTTCCCCCGGCAGCGCTGCACGGCCATGCCTTCCGGGAGCCCGCCCAGGAGCTGGCCGACCACCTGGCCGCGCGCGGGTTCATGGAGGTGATGACACCCTCGCTGGTGAACGGTGCTCTGCTGGAGCGGCTGGATGCGGTGCCTGCCGCCTCCCTTGTGCGGCTGCTGAACCCGCTCAGTGCGGAACTGGACGTCCTGCGGCCGTCCATGCTCCCCGGCCTGCTGGGGGCCGCAGCCCACAACATCGCCCGCCAGCAGCGCGACCTGCGCCTGTTCGAGCAGGGGCGCACCTACCGGCGCGAGGGCGACAAACGTGAGGAACCCCCTTGCATGGGCCTGCTCCTTACGGGCCGGAATGCGCGCGAGCGCTGGAGGCAGCGCCCGCGCGAGGTGGAATCCGCCGATGTCCGTGCCGAACTCGAACTGCTGGTTGAGCGCCTGCACCCCGGTATCCGGGCACAGGTAACAACGACCGCCCATCCCTTGCTCCACGACGCCTTCCAGGTGCAGGGCCCAATGGGCGTCCTCGCCATCGGCGGTGCGGTAAGGTCGGAGGTGGCCAGCGCCTTCGATGTGGACCAGCCGGCGGTCTTCGCCGAGCTCTTCGCATCCCTGTGGCGGCTGGGCACCTCCCCGGTGCAGCATGCCGAGGTGCCACGCCATCCATCGGTGCGTCGCGATCTCAGCCTCCTGCTGCAGCGCGCCACCACCTTTGAGGATCTGCGCCGCATTGCGCTGCAGGCGGAGCGCAAGTTGTTGCGTGAGGTGGACCTGTTCGATGTGTACGAGGGCGACAAGCTTCCCCCAGGCACCAAGAGCTACGCCCTGCGCTTCGTGCTGCAGGATGCCGAACGTACCCTCACCGATGATCAGGTGGACAAGGCCATGAGGCGCATCCGCGAGGCCCTGGAGCGCGACGCCGGAGCACAGCTGCGTGCCTGAGGCACCAGGTCCCCGCTACCTTCGGGCATGCGTCCGCTCCTGCTGATCACGGCCCTCGCATCGGCCGTCATACTCGCCGCACAGCCCATCAGTTCCGTGGCCGATGGGGATTGGAACGATACCTCCACGTGGGATTGCGGATGCATTCCCACAGGCTTTGTCAGCGTCACCATCGTGCATGCCGTGACGGTCACGGTGCCCGATTCGCTTGCGGAAGGTGACCTCTACGTGCAGCCCGCAGGCCAGTTGAACGGCAGTTCCCTGCTTGTCGGTGGCATCTTCTACAACTTCGGCCAGGTGGACCTGGATGCGCTTGAGCTCCGATCGGCTGCGCTTCCCCTGGACGCGTACAATGCCGGTGTTCTTTCAGCCGGCCGTTTCGGGACTCAGCGTGAGGGCTTTGTCAACGCGGGTGTGCTCAACGTGGACACGCTTCGCTCCGATGCTCCTTGGGAGAACACGGTCACCGGTTCGGTGACCGCGGCCCATGTTTCCGGACCCGGTCAGTTGTGGAACAGGGGGGGGGTCACGGGCTTCGGCAGCTTTGCAGCCGCGTTCCGGAACGACAGCCTCATCACCTGGATCGGGCCCTTCACCACTCCGCACACCAGTTTGAACAATGGTAATGTCGTGGTTGTGGGAGACCTCCGTGTTGAGTCGTTCCTGCTGGACAGCGGTCTGCTCTTCGTGGAGGGCGATGTACGTGTGGACGGTGACCTCTGGCTGGCGGATGACACCGCATTCCTGTCGATCGCGGGCAACCTGGTGGTGGCGGGACAGTTGCGCGGCGCAGGTGCGGTCTGCGTGACGGATACCACCATCAACCTGGGGATGATCACCGACAGTGTGGACGTGTGCGACCGCACGCCAACGGTGGCGTTGCCGCCGTTCCTCGACGTGGACCAGGGCATCGTGGGTCCTGCGGTGCGCTGGTGCACCGATCCCCGCTGCCAGCCGGTGGGCCTTTGGGAACCCATGGAGCGCGCTACCTGTCGCGCGTGGCCATCGCTCACCACCGGGCCGTTGCGCGTCGCTCCCGTGCCACCGGGTGTGGTCGCAGTGGATCTGGTCGATGCCGCCGGCCGTACGCAGCGCATTCAGGGCGCCGTCCACGGCGATGGCCTTGAGCTCGACCTCTCCGGCCTTGCCGCCGGCCCTTATGCCTTGCGCGTTCCGGGGATGCCTGCCATCCGCACCCTCCGCGTGGTATTGGCGCGGTGAGCGGTCATCGTGCGATGACGAAGCGCTCGGAGCGGGCAGCCGTGCCCGTACCGATGCGAAGCACGTAGATGCCCGCGTCCAGGGACCCCAGGTCCATACCGATCACGTTGGTGCCGGCTGTGGCCAGACCCCTGTGCTGCTGCACCGACTTGCCCGCCATGTCCAATACGTGGAGGTCCACCGGTCCGCTGTGCGTGGCGTGGAAGCGCACCATCAACTGTTCGCCCGCCGGATTGGGGGCCAGGCTGAGCGCATCGACCTCGTTATCGTCGGCGATGGCGACGGTACCGCCCATCACATTGATGGTGAAGCCCTGGCTCTGGGCGCCCATGGGCAGGATGATGCCATTGCTGTCCACGCCCACGCTGTCGCAGAAGGTATCCGTGCAGCCGAAGCCCGAGACCGTCAGGCAGAGCTGGTAAGGGCCGTTGCCGCTGTAGGTATGGCTGGGGAACACCACGTTGCTGGTGCTGCCGTCACCGAAGTCCCAGGCATAGGTGAACCCTTGACCGCCGTTGTTCAGGAAAAAGACCCAGATGGTGCCTGGGATTGGGCCCAGCAGGCTGTCGTAGGCCTGGGTGACGATGAAATCCGCCTCACAGGGCAATCCGCCGGTGCCCACGCAGGTGCAGCTGCCGTTCCACGTGTCGTTGAAGGTGCCCGGATCGCCATCGTCACATGGTGTGCCAGGCATGGCGGGCCCGTTCAGCATGCCCAGGCAGTCATAGGTGGTCCCGTTGGTGCTGTCCGCGACGCAGACGCAATTCCACGCCCAGGTGCTATACGCGGTCATCGGGTCGTTGTCGTCACAAGGGGCGCCGGGCACGTCCGGGCCATTGGTCACGCCCAGGCAGTCCACCCAGCCACCGCCCTGGCCGGTGCATCCGCAGACGGCGGTCCAGGTGTCGTTGAAGGTGTTCGGGTCGCCATCATCACATGGGGTGCCCGGCAAGGCGGTGCCGTTCAACACGCCCAGGCAGTCGAACCAGAAAGTACCGGTATTGACCACGCCCGAACTGTCCACTCCAACGGTGTCGCAGGTGACACTTGTGCATGCGTTGGCATCGCTCATCAACAGGCAGATGGAGTATATCCCGGGGGCGTTGAAGGTGTAGCTGGGTTGTGCCAGGGAGCTCGTGGTACCGTCCGGCAGCCACCATTGGTAGATGAAGGGGGCCTGGCCAGTGCTTGTGCTCGTGGCGGTGATCTGCCAGGGGGCATTCTGCTGGAGGCTGAAGGAGGCTTGGCAGGTGGCCTGGGGCAGCCCGGAGCAACTGCAGTTCGCGTCCCACACATCATTGATGGTGAGCGGGTCACCGTCGTTGCATGGGGTTCCCGGCATGTTCGGTCCATTGGGAAGTCCAAGGCAGTCGGTGGCACCACCGCCGCAGCTCAGGTCCATGACCAGCAGGACCGTGTCCGGCAGGAAATTGAAGAAAGCGGAGTCGCTGGTGCTCACCACCATCCCCGAACAGGTGGTCGTCACCTGCACGGCTGCGCTTGCCCCGAGGACCTGGACGGCGGTATCCCAGCCGCAGGTGAGCGGGTTGAGGTCCAGGGTGTAGCTGAACGCGGGCGCCGTGCCTGGCAAGGAGGATACCGTGACCTGCTGGAGGGGCGTGCATCCGGCAACGGTGCCTTCGAGCAGGAGGGTGTAGGGCAGTTGGGCCTGGGCCGCGAGAGCGGGGAGCAGCGTGCAGGCCAGGAGGGCGCGGAACTTGGTATGCATGCGCAGGTGAATTGGTGCTTCCATATGACGAGGACGGGCTGCCGCCTCGTTGCATGGGTCCCGACAAAGGTCGACGAAATGCGGTATTCGACCGTCCATGCGGCCGGTGTCGCCGTCGTAACGAACTGTGCTACTTCACCACCCAGCGGTCCACCGCGTCGATGGCGGCCTGACGCCCCTTCACGGAAACCAGTTCCGCATGGTCCACGGGGTCGTAGTTAAGCAGCCAGGTAACCAGCATGTCGCGTGCGGCGGAGGGGAGTTCGTGCATGTCGCGGGCCTCCATGGTGCGCAGGGCCGGGTCGACCGGCAGGGCCACCAGCTTGTCATCCCGTTCCCCGGCGTCCAGTAGTTCGATGATGCCGATGGGTTCCACCTCGACCACGGTACCACTGGGCAGGGCTTCGCAGAGCACGAACACGTCCACGGCATCGCCATCACCGCCCTGTGAACGGTGCATCCGGGTGCCCGGTATGAAGCCGTAGTTGGCCGGGTAGGGGAGGAAGGCGATGCGCCTGGGCCTGCCGTTCCGGCTGTCCACGGGGAAGGAGCCTGCGGCCGGGTCGTACTGGCGTTTGTCCACCGTGCCCGCCGCGATCTCGATCACGGCACGCAAGGTGCCCGTGGTCGTCCAGGGAGGCAGCGCCTCGAGGCTCATCGGAGCGCGGTGTCGATCACCGCGTCGTCGGCCTCATGGGGCAGGGTCACCTGCAGCAGCGGGGTACGCTTCATCTCCTGCTCGATGCTCCACACGGCGTTCGGGTTGCGGGCCCAGGCCC
>CAZUNW010000139.1:0-6337 GCA_964621425.1 uncultured Chryseobacterium sp.
CGAGGTAGCGGTACTTCATGCGCAGCTCCTCACCGCCATCGGTCTCCTCCTCGATGGTGAAGGGCGGCGTTCTGGCCCCGTTCAGCACCCGGAGCTGCGTCACCACCAGTTCCACCTCGCCGGTGGGCAGGTTCGCGTTCTTGCTCTCGCGTTCGCGCAGGGTCCCCGTGGCCTGAACCACGAACTCCCGCCCCAGCTGGCGGGCCTGTTCACACAGCGCCCTGTCGCGCTCCATGTTGAAGCTCAACTGGGTCATGCCGTATCGGTCGCGCAGGTCCACGAAGGTCATGCCGCCCAGGTCGCGGGCGCGCTGCACCCATCCGGCCAGGGTCACGGTGGTTCCGGCGTGGGCGAGGCGCAGCTCGCCGCAGGTGTGGGTTCGGTACATGGGTTCGGGGGATCGTTCGGCGGCCGCGAAGTTATCCGCTCCCGTGCGGGTCCGCATGCACCGGCGGGGTGCTGCCCGCGGGGCTGCCGATATTCAACCCCGCAAACATCCACGCCATGACCCCCGGCCCCACCTCCGCGTTCACCCGCATCGCCAAGCGCACCGCCGTGCTCACCGGCCGCCCCGCCACCTTCCTGGTCGCCCTGGCCATCATCGCCGCCTGGGGTGTCACGGGCCCTGTTTTCGGCTTCAGCGACACCTGGCAGCTGGTGATCAACACCGGCACCACAATCGTCACCTTCCTCATGGTGTTCCTGATCCAGAATACGCAGAACCGGGATACGGAGGCCCTGCAGATCAAGCTGGACGAGCTGATCCGCGTGCAGCGCGAGGCCAGCAACGCCCTATTGGACCTTGAGGAGCTGGACGATGAGGAACTGGACCGCATTCGCGCGGCCTACCTGCTGCTGGCCCGGAAGGAGCGCGAGGGCCGCCCCTGAGGGTCAGAACTTCACGAACACGCCCGAGTTGAGCACCTCCCCGGAGCTCAGCACACGCAGGGTGTAGTAGCCGGTGGCCAGGTCGGTGACATCCACACGCACCAGGGCCCCGTTGCTGCGAACACGTCGCACCACGCGGCCGGCGGGGTCGATCACCTCCACGTCCGCATTCACAACGGGTAGTGAAGCACTGAGGAAATCGCGCACCGGGTTGGGGTAGATGGCGAAACCGCAGGTGCTGGCCTGGATGCCGGCGATGCCGGCCATTCCGTTGGAGTCGATGCTCTTCACACGGTAGTACTGCACGGCGGCCGCGTTCTGCACGCCGGTGAGCGGGTCGAGCAGCTCATAGCTCATGGCCTGCTGGGTCGTGCCCGCCCCGGGAAGGCTGCCCACGGGCGTCCAAGCCACGGCATCGGTGCTGCGCTCCACCTCGAACCGCACGTTGTCGGTCTGGGTGGCCACCGACCAGCTTACGCGGCGCACTCCACCCACGCATGATACGTTGAAGCCGGTCCAGCTCACCGGCAGCTGGAAATTGCACGAAACCCCCCCCTCCTCCAGTTCGATGTAGGGGCGCAGCGCATCGGCGGGGCCGCAGACATCCACCAACAGATGGTAGTTGCCACCCGGGGTCAGGCCGCTGAGGTTGAACTCGCAATTCGCGGAGATACCGGCATCATACACGTCTGCGATGTTCGGCACCCCACCGGTCGGGTAGGCGTAGACCGCGTTGTTGTCCCCCGGAGCAGCCGGGTCGGGGCAGCCTCCGGTTGGCACCACCAGGGGGGCGCTGCTGCACAGGGGGGCGTCGGCCTCCACCACCAGCAACTGCACCCGGTGGTCATCGGGGCAGGACGTGGCCGAGCCCACCAGCTTGCTCACGGTGATGCGCGCGGTGGTACCTGCTGCGGTCAACCGGAACCAGGCGCTCAGGTCATTGCCACCGTTCCATGCGCAGCCGTTCACCACGTCCCCGGGATAAAGGGGGTCGGGCGCCTGGAAGGCCGGTGTCTGCAAGCTCATCTCCAGCACGGCACTTCCATCCAGGCAGGTGGCTCCCGCACAGCTGTCCAGGGGGGAGTTCAGGCCGGTGTTCACCAGGGTGCGCTCGATCGGTGGGCCGAACAACAGGTCCACCTGTTCGAAGGAGACCTCCTCGGCGGTGTTCTCCGCGAGCTGGAGGGTCCATGTGCCGTTCGGGTCCTCCCCGTTCAGGGCGGAAAGATCACCCAGCTCGGTGCGGTAGTAGCCGATGCTCCATGGATGGTAAGCCTCCTGGACACTTTCGGGGTACCATTTGACGGGATACAGGAAGGGGGCGTCGCCCTGGACGTTCCCTGCCCGGTACTTGATGTCGAACCACTGGGGCGTGGTGGCCACGGTGAAGGTGTCGAAGAGCTGGATGATGGTGCCTTGCGGGGAGAGCAGGCGCGCACTGTAGGTGGAAAGGTCGCCGCGGCAGGCCGGTGACCCCATCCGCAGGTTCACCTGCCGCAGCACAGTGCCGACGGTGGTCATCGGTACCGGCAGCCCAGAGACAGTGATGGCACGCTGGAAGCCCGTGTAGTTGTTTCCGGAATCCCACGCGTTGCAACCGGCGACGGCGGTGTTGGAGAATACGCTGACCTGTGCGGGGCAGGCCATCCAGGCCAGGGTCGATGCGCAGGCCAGGATGCGGAGGTTCGGGAGGGGCGCCATGGACAGGCCCAAGATAGAAAGCGCATTCCCGCAACTCAACCCACCAAAAAGCGTCAGGGGGTCTCCCCGATGGGAGCCCCCCGACGCTCTACTGTTCGATGATCTTGGCTCTGCCTGCCGTCGATCAGTCCTTCTTCTCGTAGAATTCCACCGTAGCTTCAGCGCTCATCTCGTCGCCGCTCAGGCTTACGGCGCGCAGCTCGCTGAGCTTGAACTCACCAGACTGCAGGTAGGCGGCCAGTTCAGTACCGGAGATGTCGATGGTGTAGGTCATGAGCGTGCCCAGGCCGCCGTTGCCACCCTCGGGGAGGGCGGTGTGGTTGCCCTTCACAGCCTTGATGTCGGCCAGTTCGATGGTGAAGCCGTTCACCAGGTTCTCCGGAACGTACTTGGAGATCGTGGCCTGGGCGAGCTTCATGGGATTGTTCGTGTTGTCCATCAGCCAGGTGCAGACGATGCGCGCACCGAGCTCGGAGTCCGCGGTCTCGGACAGGTATTCATCGCTGGAGAAGGCGTGCTTGTAAGCACCGGCAGCCTTGTCAACCGAGCTCACCGTGGCAGCGGGAGCGTTCGGGTTGATGGCGTCTTCTTTGGTGCAGCCGATTGCAGCGATGGCGATGGCGGTACCGAACAGGAACTTGAGCGAAGTTTTCATGTTTTTTGTTTTTTTCCTACCGTTCTTACCCCCCTTAACGGAGGGTTGCGGGAGTGGGTTACGATCACAGTGGATTTTTTTTGGACCCATGGTGCCGCAGCCCGTCGGCGGCATGTCCCGCGCCACTTCATGCATGGCACCAGGAAGGTTCCGGCCGCATGTAGGAACTCCCGACGCACAGGACTCCGCCGTATCCGAGCCTGCGCAAGGTCAGTCCGGTCCCGCATCCGGGATGGTGCCGCCACGAACGGAACGGGGAGCCACCGTGCTCGGCGCTCCCCGTTCCGCTCGGCCGGATCGACCGGCCTGCCTGTGCGATCAGTCCAGTGCGTAGAACTCGACGTTGGTGACGGCGGCGATCTCGCTACCGCTCACGGTCTCGGCGCGCAGCTGGTTGATGTGGAAGCTTCCCTCCTTCAGGAAATAGGCCAGGCGTGTCCGCGAGATGTCGATGGTGTAGGTCACCACCACGCTTACGGGGTTGCCACCTTCGAGGCCCGTGCCGTGGTCCGCTTTCACGGCGGACAGGTTGGACAGTTCAAGGGTGAGGCCGTCCACCACATCTTCCTGCAGGGCCTTGGAAATGGTGGCATAGGCGGTGCTCATGGGGTCGGAGGCATCGGTCAGCGTCCAGCTGCAAACGATGCGGGCGCCCATGGTGGAGTCCACCACCTCGCCGATGAACTCCTGTGTGGCGAAGCTGTGCGTGTATTCCGCCACGCTCTTGCTGGCGTTTTCCAACCCGACCGGCGGGCCGTAAGGGTGCACAAGGTCCTCCTTGGAGCAGCCCACGGTCGTGAGGGCGATGGCGAGGCCGAGCAGGAGGTGGTTGAGGGGCTTCATGGTCTGCGTGATCGGACGGATGTTGCCCGTTGAACGCAGCCCGGTCAGCCAGGGTTACATGGCCCCGGCCGCACAACCTGTGGTTAGAGCTTGATGAACAGTGCCGAGCCAATGACCACATCGGTGCGGCCGATGCGCAGGGTGTAATGGCCGGAAGCCAGGTCGCCGGTCCCGATGCGTACTGTCGATCCAGCGCTCCGTTGCGTTCGCACGATACGGCCGCTCACATCAACGACCTCCACTTGGACATCAGTGAAGGGCAGCACAACGGTCACATGGTCCGTGGCAGGGTTGGGATAGACGAGGATCTCGCAGGAGCTCGCCTGGATGTCGGAGTAGCTCACAATACCGTTCAGAGAGACCTGCTTGACGCGGTAGTAGATGACCGGCAGGGGCTCCGGGATGTCCATTACCTCGTCGATCACCTCGTAGGTCATGGGCACCTGAGTGGTGCCGGCCCCCGGGACCACATCCACCAGCTGCCATGTACTGCCGTCCATGCTGCGCTCCACCTCGAAGCGCTCGTTCTCCAGCTGCTCTGCAACGGTCCATTTCACTGAACGGCCGCCTCCGCGGCATTCCACATGAAGCTCCGACCAGATCACGGGGAGCAGGACGTTGCAGTTGAGGGCCCCGCTTGGCATCTCGATGTAGAAGGTGGAGGATACACCGCCATTGCCGTCTATGATGAGGTAGTAGCTCTGGCCGGGCACCAGACCGCTCAGGTTGAACTCGCAATTGGCCGTGATGCCGTTCACATAAACCGCTGCTGTGGAACTTACCCCTCCGTTCGGGGAAGCATACGAGGTATTGTTGTTGCCCGTGGTCGGCGGGTCCGGGCATCCGCCCGGGGGTACTACGCTTGGTGGGTTCGAGCAGACCGGGCTGGAGGCTTGGACCACCAGCAACTGCATGTCAGCGGCCGTCGTACCGGTGGTGTTCATCAAGCCGCTCACGGTGATGTAGGCGGTCGGGCTTCCGGCGATGAACCGGTACCAGCCGCTGTTGTTGTTCGCTCCGTTCCATGCACAGCCGCTCACCACGTCCCCCGGGTAGCTGGGGTCGAGGTTAGGGTAGGCATTGTTCGTTCCCCGGACCACCGCCGTGCTGTCCACACAGGTCGCACCGGAGCAGAAGTCGTTTCCGGTGCTGCCGGTCACATCGTTCACTGCGATCGGCGGGCCAAAAATGAGCTCCACCCGTTCGAAGGAGATCTCCGAGATGGTACCCTCCGCCAACTGGAAGGTCCAGTTCCCGTTGGGATTCTCGCCATTCACTGTGGCGAAGGCCCCGGCCACCTCCGTGCGGTAGTAGCCGATGTTCCATGGATGATACCCCTGCTGCGTTAGCGCGCTGTAGTCGCGTACCCGCTCCAAGGCACCATCATCGCGGAACTTGATGTTCATCCACTGGCTGGTGCCGCTGGTCGAGAAGGGGGCGAACAGTTGGATGACCGTTCCCGCAGGTGAAACGATACGGGCGAAATAGGTGGACATGTTGCCTTTGCAGGCGGCTGTGCCCAACTGCAGGTTCACCTGGCGGAGCACGGTGCCGGCCGCACTGAGCGTGGCTGGCAGGCCGCCTACCAGTACCGTTCGTTGGAAACCCGCATAGGCATTGCCGGAGTCCCATGTCCCACAGGCCGCTGCAGTCGTATTGGCGAAGGTCTGTATCTGCGCAGCGCAGGGCAGGGCGACGAGTGCGGAGAGAAGCCCGGCGATCGCGGTCATCGCGTATCTGCCACTTTGAACGGTATGGCGTTGGGGGAACATTCGGGTTGGAAAGATATGCGGCTTGCGGTGTGCGTTGCATAGGGGTCAGCCCTTTGCTCTGGTGGCCCGGGTGCGTCGGGCGTGATCCCTGGCGTTCACGCCCACCTCCTTCATCAGCGTGATCCCATATCCGCGCAACGTCTCGATCACCGGGATCGCGCGCTCACCGCGCCTGGTCAGCGCGTACTCGGTGCGGGGCGGCACCTCCGCGTACACCTTGCGCGATACCAGGCCGTGCTTCTCCAGCTCCCGCAACGTGGCCGCCAGCTGCCTGTCGCTGATGTGCGGCATGCTCTTCTTCAGCTCGCTGTGGCGCTGCTTCTCCTTCTTCAGGCGGTGGAGCACCGGCGCCTTCCACGTGCCGCCAATGAAGGCCATGGCGAACTCGAAGGGGTTGTAGTACACGTGGCCGACCTGAGCATCCCGCTGAAGCGGGGCTTCGCCCTGCGCCAGGCCGTGCGCTGGAGTTACGAGAGCG
>CAZUNW010000140.1:0-6328 GCA_964621425.1 uncultured Chryseobacterium sp.
GCGGGAGGTGAAGAAGATCCTGCAGGACGCCATCGATGCGGAGGAGAAGCGCAAGCCGCTGACGGACGATGAGCTCACCGCACTGCTCAAGGAGAAGGGTTACAACATCGCCCGGCGCACGGTGGCCAAGTACCGTGAGCAGCTCAACATCCCGGTGGCGCGCCTGCGCAAGGAGCTGTGAGCACATCGCCCCCCACCATGCTGCACAAGGCAGCCCACGTGCTCAGTGTGCTGCTCCACCCGGTGTTCATGCCACTGCTTACGCTGGTGCTCGCATTCCGCCTGGACCCGCACATCAGCTTCTTCCTGGCGCCCGTGGCGCAGTGGTTCACCTTCGGCATGGTGGCGGTGATGACGGTGGTGTTCCCGCTCACGAGCGCCCTGCTTTTGTGGCGCGGCGGGGCGATCAGCAGCCTGGCCATGCCCCTTCGCCAGGAACGCATCGTGCCGCTGCTGATGACGCTGCTCTACCTGTTGATGTGCCTCTACCTGCTGCACCGTGGCCCGCACCATCCGGCCACCCTTTCGCTCTTCACCGGGGTGGTGGCCGCCGTGGGCATCACCTTGCTGGTCACCCTGCGGTGGCGGATCAGCGCACACATGGTGGGCATGGGCGGCCTGCTCGGCGCCCTCAGCGGATTGCAGGCACTCCACGGCACCTTCCTTCCGCTGGAACTGGCCGGGGCCATCCTGCTGTGCGGTGCGCTTGGATCCGCGCGCCTGCTTGTGGGCGGGCATACGGGCGGCCAGGTTGCCGCTGGAACAGCCGCGGGCTTCCTCTGCACCCACGGCTGCATCACGCTGGGCGTGGTGCTCTAGCTCAGCGCCAGCGGGTGATGCGGTGCCCGCGCACGGCATACCAGGCGATGAACAGGTAGCAGGGCAGAAAAAGTGCCAGGGCTGTGCGCCCCCCCAGGCCAGGCGCATCGCTGATCGCCCCGAACAGCGGAGGTAGCACAGCGCCGCCCACGATCCCCATGATGAGCAGGGCGCTGCCCGTCTTGGTGTGGCGGCCGAGCCCCTCGATCGCCAGCGGCCATATCGCCGGCCACATCAGCGCATTGGCCAGGCCGAGCAGCGCGATGCACAGCACGCTCGCGTACCCACCCGAGCACATCGCCGCGGCGGACAACACCAGCCCCGCCAGCGCAGATAACATCAGCGCACGCTCCTGGGACAGCGGCCGCGGGATGAACAGGATGCCGAGCACATAGCCCACCAACATCGCGCCCAGGGTCCAGGAGGTGAAGTTCTTGGTCTCCGACAAGGGAATGCCCTGTGCCTGCCCATAGAGGCCGATCGCATCACCGGCGATCACCTCGGCACCAACATAGAAGAAAAGGGCCACCGCGCCCAGCACCAGCCGCGGGTGGTCGAGCACGCCGGAACGGTCATCGGCAGGTTCGGTGGCCGCCTCGTCCTCCTGCACATGGGACGGCAGCGGGCTGAAGCGCACGAACAGCGCCAGCACCACCAGGGCCGCCGCCATGATGGTGTACGGCTCCACCACCCGAAGCGCAAGGGCGTCCAGGGCCGCTGCGCGCTGCGGGGCGGCCAGGGCCGCCAGACCAGCCTCCAGGGTTTCCGCATCGTGCAGGATCACCGCGCCCAAAACAAGGGGTGCGGCCATGCCAGCCAGCTTGTTGCAGATGCCCATGATGCTGATCCGCCGCGCAGCGCTCTCCAGCGGACCGACAATGGTGATGTACGGGTTGCTGGCGGTCTGCAACAAGGTGAGGCCGGTGCCGATCACGAACAGGCCGAGCAGGAACAGCGCATAGGTGCGCGTGGTGGCTGCGGGAATGAAGAGCAGCGCACCGGCGGCCATCACCAGCAGGCCGATCATCATGCCGTTCTTGAAGCCTGTGGCCTGCAGCACACGGGCCATGGGCAGGGCCATCACGAAATAGCTGATGTAGAAGGCGGAGGCCACCAGCAGCGCCTGGGAGGAGGTGAGCTCGCAGGCGATCTTCAGGTAGGGGATCAGCGTGCCGTTGAGCCAGGTGACGAAGCCGAAGATGAAGAACAGGATGCCCAGGATCAGGATCGGCATCAGGGGGCTGCGTTCGTTGCGCATGGTGCTGCGTGCTGGTCTTCCACGAAGGTGGCGGGCGCTGCGGAGGCGTGCGCCCGCAACGCGCTGCAGTTGTCCACCATGCCAGCAGGAAAACCGGGGTCAGCCGCCCCCGTGAAGCGCCTGCTGCCAGCGCCACGCATCGGTCAATGCCTCATGCAGGCCCAGCCCGGCACGCCAACCGAGCACGCGCGCCGCCTTGCCCGCATCGGCGTAGACCACCGGCACATCACCGGGACGTCGCGGCCCGAGCACATGCGGCAGGGGCCTGCCGGTCACCACCTCCAGGCCCCGAACCACCTCCAGCACACTGCTGCCGTGACCGGTGCCCAGGTTGAACACCTCGCAGGTGGCCTCTGCACGGGCCGCCACCCACCCAAGCGCCTTCACATGGGCCCGGGCCAGGTCCACAACATGGATGTAATCGCGGATGCACGACCCGTCAGGCGTGGGATAGTCCGTTCCGTGCACCACCAGCTGCGGGCGCAGCCCGGCCGCCACCTGCGTGGCGAAGGGCACCAGGTTGTTGGGTACGCCCAGAGGAAGCTCCCCGATCAGGGCGCTGGGGTGGGCCCCGATGGGGTTGAAATAGCGGAGCAACACCACCCGCCAGGACGGATCGCTGGCGACAAGGTCACGCAGCACCCGCTCTCCCATCACCTTGGTGGAACCATAGGGCGAAACGGCGGCCTGGTCGCCGGCCTGCTCATCGACCGGCAACCGGTCCGGATGACCGTACACGGTGCAGGAGCTGGAGAACACCAGGCGGCGCACACCCCGCGCGCGCATCACCTGCGCCACGGCCAGCAGGGAGCCCAGGTTGTTCGCGTAGTACTTGAGCGGGTCGCCGGTGCTCTCGCCAACGGCCTTGTCGGCCGCGAAGTGGATCACCCCGTCCACATCCCCCTCCGCGTCGAGAACGCGCTCCAGGGCCCCGCGGTCGGTGCAATCCACCACATGCAGGCGTGGACGCTTGCCCAGCAGGCGCTCCAGTCCGTCCAGCACCTGCGGCAGCGAGTTGCGCAGGTCGTCCACCAGCACCGGCTCATGGCCGGCCGCGGCCAGCTCAACGGCGGTGTGCGAGCCGATGTATCCGGCCCCGCCCGTTACGATCACCTTGCCCACGGGCGCAAGATAGCCGCGCATCCCTCCCCACCTTTGGGCCGCCATGCCCACGCACCTTCCCCGCGCAAGCACCCTGGCCATCGCCGGGCTGATGCTTGTGCTGGGCACGCAGCAGGTGCGCTGGCTGTGGACCGGCGACAGCGGGCATGACTGGGAGGGCATCGTGCGCAGCGATGTCCGCGGGTATTACGGCTACCTGCTGGCGGTGTTCATCCGGGGCGACCTCGGGCACGAACCGCCCGAGCCCACGTACGTGCAGCACACACCGGACGGGACGCTCAACAAGTACTTCGCGGGTACCGCGGTGATGATGGCTCCGTGGTTCGCCGCAGGCCATGCGGCAGCGCTCCTCAGCCCCAACGCACGCAAGGACGGTCACAGCGGCTGGGAGTACATGGCCGTGGCCTTCGGTGCACTTGTGCACGTGTGGCTCGCCCTCCTGCTGCTGCGAGCGCTCCTTGCGCGCATGGGCGTGCGCGACGTCATCATCGCCTGGGTCCTCTGCGCCATCACACTGGCCACGCCGCTGTTGCAGTACGCCACACTGCAGCCCGGTTGGTCGCATGTGCACTCCTTCCTGGCCTTCGCGGCCTTCCTCCACCTCACGCACCGCCTGGCACACGGTGGCGATGCACGCTGGCTGCCCGCCCTCGGGGCGGTGCTGGGTCTCATCGTGCTGATCCGCCCCGTGAACGTGCTGGTGGTACTGGCCGCACCGGTGGTGGCCGGGCCACAGCTGGTGCCGTGGCTGCGCCGCACGCTGCACCGGCCGCTTCCAATGCTGGGCGCGGTGGTGGCCTTCGGCGGCGTGGTGGCTGTGCAGCCGCTGCTGTGGCACGCGCAGACGGGCCACTGGGTGGAGTGGGGCTACCGCGGGGAGGGCTTCCACTGGGACCGGCCCGAGGTGCTGCGGGTGCTCTTCGGCTTCCGGCGCGGTCTCTTCCTTTACGCGCCGGTGCTGCTGCTGGCGATGGCCTCGTTCGTGCTGCTGTGGCGCAGGCACCGCGGCATGGCCCTTTCGGGCGCGATCTACTTCGCGGTCAACACCTACGTCATCGCCAGCTGGTGGATCTGGTACTACGGCAGCGGCTTCGGAAGCCGGGTTTACATCGAACACCTCGCGGTGCTCGCCGTGCCATGGGCGGTGGCCCTCCACGAGGCCGGGCGCCGCATACGCATGGCCGCCCGGGTGTGGATGGTGGCGTGCACCGCGCTCCACCTCTTCCAGTACTGGCAGTACCGTCACCTGATCCTGCACCACGAGAGCATGGACCGGCACAAGTACGCGTGGGCCTTTGGCCGTTGGGCCGCATCGGACATGGACCGTCTGGGCGGCAACTACCAGGCGCCACCCTTCCATCCCCGCGGCATGGCGCTCGCCCTGAGCGCGTTCACGGATGTGGAGTCGCCCAACCGCTGGTGGGTGGGCGGGCGCATCGAGGAACGCACACAGGCGCAGAGCGGCCGGCACGTGTGCGTGCAGGACCGCGACGAGTTCGGCATCACATTCATCGCCCCGGCGGGAACGCTGCCCACCGGCCGGGCCATCCATCTGGAGGTGTCCGCCATGCGCTACGAGGAACGGGCCGGCGAGTCGTTCACGATGCAGGGCGTGGCGGCCGTGCAGCGGCCGGATGGCACACCGGTGTATTACGAACCGTTCCGCATGAACCTGCTGCCCGGCGCCACGGACAGCACCTGGACCCGACTCTGTTATGCCATCCCCCTGCCGGCGCTGAAGGCGGAGGAGGAGGTGCGCTTCTACTTCTGGGACCAGCACCGCGTTGCACGGATGATGCTGGACGATCTCTCCATGAAGGTGTGGGTGGTGGAGCCCTATTGAGCGCCGGTGCGGCGCACGCGCGGCCGCACCGGTATCGCCTTCGGGGTGGGCCCAGCAGGATTTGAACCTGCGACCAAGGGATTATGAGTCCCCTGCTCTGACCGCTGAGCTATGGGCCCTGTAAGGGCCAAAAGTAGGCGGCGGCGGTAGTTTTGCAGGCCATGAACGCCTCCATCGACACCCTTTTGCTCGACCTGGGCGGTGTGCTAATCGACGTGGATTACGGCCGCACGGCGGACGCCTTCCGCTCATTGGGCATCGCGGGTTTCGAGGAGCAGTTCAGCAAGGCCCGCCAGACGCCGTTGTTCGACCGCCTCGAGGTCGGCGCCATCAGCCCTGCGGAATTCCGCGATGCGGTGCGCGCCATGCTGCACCCCGGCCTGGCCGACGGCCGCATCGACCAGTGCTGGAACGCCATGCTGGGCAGCATCCCGCCCGCCCGGATCGACCTGCTGGCAAGGCTGCGGCGCCGATACCGCCTGCTGCTGCTCAGCAACACCAACGCCATCCATGTGCCTGCCTTCGAGGGCATCATCGCCCGCGAGAACGGCATCACGGACTTCAAGGCACTGTTCGACGGGGCCTACTACAGCTCGGAGATCGGCCTGCGCAAGCCCGATGCACAGGCCTTCCTCCATGTGCTGGAGCGCCACGGTGCCGCACCCGGGCGCACCCTCTTCATCGACGACAGCATCCAGCATGTGCATGGCGCCCGTGCCGCCGGCCTGCATGCAGAGCACCTGGAACTGGGGACCGAGGATGTGATCGCCCTGGCGGAGCGGCTCGGTCTGGTGGACCGGTAGCGGTGCATAGGACCGGCCTTACGGCCGCGCCCAGGAACGCCCGGCATGGCCGAGCCGGTCCAGGACGAGGTCAACGGCGGACTTGCGGGTGGCCTGGTCAGGCAGGGACCTCCTGGGTCAGCTCCACCAGCACGCCGTGCGCATCCCGCGGGTGCACGAAGCACACCAGCTTGTTGTCGGCGCCGGTGCGTGGCTCATCGCTCAGCAGCGTGAAGCCCTCGGCCTTCAGGCGGGCCATCTCGGCGCGGATGTCATCCACCTCGAAGGCCACGTGGTGGATGCCCTCGCCACGTTTCTCGATGGCCTTTGCAATGGGACCATCGGGCGTGGTGCTCTCCAGCAGCTCGATCTTGTTGGACCCCACACGGAAGAAACTCGTGACCACACCCTCGCGCTCCACCGCCTCGCGCTTGTAAGGGGCCACCCCCAGCAGCCTGGTGTAGCATGCCTCGGAGGCGGCCAGGTCCTTCACGGCGATGCCCA
>CAZUNW010000141.1:0-5168 GCA_964621425.1 uncultured Chryseobacterium sp.
CAGCTGTGGGAGACCACCATGGATCCCAGCCGCCGCACCCTCCGCCAGGTGACCATCGAGAACGGCGCCGAGGCCGATCGCATCTTCAGCATGCTCATGGGCGACGATGTGCCGCCCCGTCGTGAGTTCATTGAGAAGAACGCGGTGTACGCGAAACTGGACGTCTGAACGGCGGTCATCCCGTCCTGCGGGACCGCTCTGGAAGGCCCGGCTCCCCGCCGGGCTTTCCCTTTCCCAGCCACTGCGGTCCCTACTTCAGCACCGTAACCGAGCCGCGGAGCTCCCTGGGCTCACCGCTGTAAAGCGAGCGCACCCGGAGCAGGTAGGTGTATACACCTGTGACCACGGGGCCGCCCGCATTGCCGGCACTCCCGTTCCAGGCTTCCTGTGGATCCGTGGTGCTGAAGAGCACTGCGCCCCAGCGGTCGAAGATGAGCAGCTCGAACGCATCCGGGTCGATGTCAACGCCCTGGATCAGGAAGGTCTCGTTGTAGCCGTCGCCGTCCGGGGTAAAGGCGTTGGGCACGTACACCAGCAGTTCCTCGCGCACCTCCACCCAGCGTGTGGTGCTGTCGGCGCAGCCCAGCGCGTTGGCCACCACCAGTGAAACGGGGTAGGTGGCACCGGCATCGCCCGGGAACGGGAAGAAGGGGTCGGGTTCGGTGGACGCACCGAGTCCGGCGAAGTCCCAATCAAAGGTCACGGCGTTCGGTCCACACTGTTCCTGGAACTGCACGTTCGGCCAGAGCACCGTGATCGGGTCAGGCGTCCAGCTGAAGGCCGCGTCCGGCAGGCCGAGCACCTGCACCATGTCCACCACGGTCGCCGTGTCCGTGCATCCGTTGGGCCAGGTCACGATCGCCGTGACGTCGAAGTTGCCCGGATCGGTGTAGCCATGGATCAGCTGTGTGGGGCCGTTCACCCTTGTTCCGTCACCGAGATCCCATTCCACGGAAGCGCCTCCCGTGGTATCCTCCACCGTGAACCGCACTCCCAGCGGATCGCAGCCCAGCGTGGTGTCCGCGCTCAAGACCAGCGGGGGGATCGGGGTCACCTCCACGAAGGTGCAGCGTGTGTAGGAGGGTGTTTCACAGCCATCGCGCAGGGTCATGCATACGAACTGGCTCGTGGTGAGGACCACGGTATTCGCGGTGCTGGACCCGGGACCACCGCCCCAGTCATAGGTGTAGGTGCCATCGCCACCCGCGGCCCCCGTGGCGTTCAAGGTCACGGGGATCTCCGGGCAGGTCACCACGGAGTCCGGCAGGAGGAAGGACAGGAAGGGCAGCAGGGTGACGGTCACCTCCAGCGTATCCGAGGTGCAGCCGTTGGCGTCCGATGCCCACACGGCGTAGGTCGTGTTCACCGTTGGGCTCACCGTGTGCGGACCGTTGCCCATCGGTCCGCTGGTCCATTGTTGCAGTGCACCGCCGGTGCCACCGCCCGCCAGGGCATCGAGGATGGCCGTGCCCGTGCGGCAGATCGTTGTGTCATCCACCAGGAGGGCGATGGTTAGCGCCGGGGGCTCCGTGATCGTGGCCGTGAGGGTGTCGGCACAGCCGTTGCCGTTGGCGCCCTCGCTCACCACCACGGTGTAGGTGCCGGCCGGTCCGGTGAAGGTGTTCCCGTTCGCGCCGTTCACCACGAGCACGGTGTCGCTGCCCGCATCGGTCCACAGGTAGTTCCACGGCCCGCCCGTACCTGAGGTGATCACCTCGATGGAACCGGCGCCGGCGTTGCACACCGCATCGGTCACCAGGCTGTCGTTGCCCAGCACGGTGATCGGGTTCACCAGTACGCTGTCCCTTGCCGCGCATAGTGGGTGGCCTGCGATGAACACGTTCACCACGTACCAGGTGGGTGCCGCGGGCGAGGCCAGGGGGTCGCGGATGTTTGGGTTGGTCAATCCGGCCGCCGGCGTCCATTGGTACAGCAGGACCCCGGGTGCGAGGGGGGGAAGCAGGTCCACATCCAGCTGCACCGGGTCGCTGCAGGAGGCGCTCTGCGTGGCGATGGCGTCGATCGTGGGCGATGGGGTCACCGTGAGCGTCAGGGTGGTGTCGTAGGTGCAGCCGTGATCATCCGTCACGGTGTACACATAGGCATAGGCCCCCGGCGCTGTGGGCGCCACCTCCACGGAATCGCAGCCCGGCCCGCTCCACACGATGTCCGCGCCGGACCAATAGGTGCTGTCGCAGCCTGGGCCGTAGCTGGGGGTGAACTCCACCACACTGGGGTAAAGCGACGGGTCCACATCGATCCACCAACTGAAAATGAAGCCGTCGTCGATCAGCAGGTTGTCAGTGATGGTAAGGGTCCATGCCCCGTTCAGGTCGCAACCGATGAGGTCTGTGAAGGGGTCCTCCGAGGTGTAATTGCCAGGGGTCATGCTGTTCCCCGGCGTGATGGTGGAGGTGGTGTAATTGCCCCCCGCGTTCTCCAGTGAGAAGGGTCCGAAGGTCCCCACATTGCTGAAGCAGTATTGCCAGCCGTTGCCCGGTATGCCGGTGGTGAGGTCGTCCGGATCACCCAGGAAGGTGAAGCCCGGACCCGTGCCCAGGTTGTACTCATCGAACAGGGTCACCTGTGTCCCGTTCGGGCAGGTAAGCGTCACTGACAGGTCGCCGATGTAGGAGTGCTCCATCACCAGGCACACCTGGGTGATGTCCGTGCCGCTCGTGATGGTGGTGCCCGGTGGGAAGCCCCCTATGTTGACGCTGGCGGAATAGGAGATGCCATTGCCGTCCGGCAGGGCGGTGAGGCCATCGAGGAAGGGCTGTGGCACATTGGTCCACACCGTGCCCTCCGCCGCGCCCACCAAGGTGGCCGTTTCACCTTCGCAAACGGTCGCTGGCGCGAGCGAAGCGGAAAGCACGGGAACGGTCCCCACCCTTACGGTGGCAGCCACGTAGTTCACGCTCACGCAACCCAGGTCATCGGTGACCGACAGTGTGATGGTGTACTCGCCCGGCGCGGGGAAGTTGTGCACCTCCTGTGCCGCGTTCCCCATGGTGCCATCGCCGAAGTCCCAGGTGTATCCGGTGATGACGCGCCCTGGCGCTGCGAACGAGCCGGAGCCGTCGAACGACACGCTGTCGCCTGGACAGATCTTGAGGGGTGTTGCGGCCAGCGGGGCCATCGCTGCCGTGGGCTCATCACAGGGCTGGTCGCACAGCACCTGGGCCTCCCAGCCGGGGCCCACGCCCGCGGCGTCGGACGTGAATTCGAAGGTGAGGCATCCGCTTGCGCCCGTGGCGAACACCACCAGGCCGGCCAGGCTGTTGCCTGTGCCCGTTGTCAGCAGGGGGGAGGCGGTGCTGGGCCCGTCGTACACCGCGAGCTGGTCGCCGGGCCCCAGTTGGAACGCGAGGAAGGCGACCTGCGAGAGCGCCCCGGGGATCCCCGGGCAGAAGGTGTGCACGCTGTATTCGCCGTTCCCATGATCGGACGTGAAGCCGCTGTCGAAGAACTGGGCATTGCACAGGCTGTCCAGCCCGTCGTTCATCAGCACCACCGGTTGGGCCGCGGCGGAGCCGGCCACGAGGCATGCAGCGGCGGCGGAAAGCAGTAGGGCACGGCTCATCCTGGATGATTCAGGAACGGTCGATCGGTAGACGTGGCCGGCGGTCATGCCGGTGCCTCACCGGCAAAGATCGTTCGCCGCCCCCACCTGTGCATGTTCATGTTCGTAAGAAGGAAGCCCCGCCGCAGCGGGGCCACGCAGGCGCGTTGCCGCCCGTCCTCAGCGAACCAGGCTCACTTTGCCGTTGAAGACCACGTTGCCAAGGTGGGCGCCTTCATGGATGGTCGCCATCCAAACGTATTCGCCGGCCTCGCAAACCTCGCCGCGGTTGTCCATACGCCCGGTCCAGGGGCGGGTGGCATCGCTGGTCTCGTAAACCTTGCGCCCGCTCGCCGCGTGGTGGATCACCAAGTTGAATCGCGCGCCCAGCGTGCGCAGGGCCTCGGGCATGAACAGGTCGTCGTTGCCGTCGGCGTTGGGGGAGAAGCTGCCTGGCGCGTCCAGGTTGTAGTCGCGGTCCACGCGCACCTCGCGCTCGCGCGTGTCCACGCACCCTTTTTCGTTGGTCACCGTGAGCCGCACGTTGTACACGCCCTTCTTGAGGAAGATGTGATCGGGATGCGCCACGGACGAGTTGCTGCCATCGCCGAACTCCCAGTGATAGCTGGTGCCGCCGATGGACCGGTTCTCGAAATGCATGGAAGGAATGTGCCCGGCATGTGCAACTGAACGCTCCTCGAACGCAGCCTCCGGTGCCTCATGGATGACGATCAGGTCGCTGCTTGCCTTGTTCTGGATGGAGCCGCCGCCGGAATTCGTCACCGAGAGCATCACCTCGAACTTGCCCGATTTGGTGAAGGTGTGGTCGGGTCGGGGTTGGTTGCTGAAGCTGCCATCACCGAAGTTCCACAGGTAAATGGCGTTCTCGGGCATGCCGTTGGCGGCGAACTGGATCGCGGTGCCGGGACACCCTTCGGCCGCACTGGCGCGAAAGGCCATGTCATCCGCAGCGGGCTCAGGTCGCGCTTCCACAACGCCGGCGCTGCTGTTCCTTTCCGGCCCTGGTGCGGGTGAGGCGATCGGTCGCGTGACCGTGCCGGTCATGGCGGTGCCGGTTCCCACTTTGGCCGCGCTGGTCGAGCCGGCTGGAGCAGGGGCCGCGGGGTCAGCACTTGTGGAGGTTGCGGACGCGGGCGCGGTCAGTGCTGCGGTAACGGCAGGCGATGCCGGGGCCTCTGGGGGCGTAACGGATGCTCCTGCGGCCGGCACCGTCAAGGCCGGTCCGTTCGCTGCCCCACCCTGTGTTGCGGCGACGGGCTCGTCCGTGGTGGAAAGCCACCAGATCGCACCTCCGCCGGTCACCAATCCCCCGGCGAAAAGCAGGGCGAGCAGGCCCCCCTTGCTCCAGCGTGAGCGGGAGGCCGTGCCGGCCATGGCCCGTTCCAACTGGGCCCAATCGGCCGAGTTGTAGGGCACCTCAAACCCGTCGAGGGCATCCTTCATCCGCTGTTCGAATCGATCCAACTTGTTCATCTGCATCGCGGTTCGCTCTGTGCTCAGGGCAGCTTGTGCTCCTTCCTGAGCATCTTTTTCAGGTTCATTTTGGCCTTGGCCAGGTTGCTTTTGGAGGTGCCTACGTTGATGC
>CAZUNW010000141.1:5178-6320 GCA_964621425.1 uncultured Chryseobacterium sp.
GTACAGGTTGAACACCGTCCGGTAGGCGGGGGTCAACTTCTGCATCGCATTGATCACATCGGCAGGCTTCAGGTCCAGATCCTCCTCGCCCTCACTGTCCACGGGCTCATCCTGTTCCTCCCGGTCGCCCACGTCCTCGATGCTGCGGTCCTCACCCAGCAGCAGGTAGGCGTTCTTGGTGCGGCGGAAGTGATCGATGGCGGTGTTGACCATGATGCGCCGCACCCATCCCTCGAAGCTGCCGCTCCGGTTGAAGCGGTCCACACTGCGGAAAACCTTGATGAAGCCGTCCTGCAGGATGTCCTTGGCCTGATCCGTGTTCTTCGTATACCGCAGGCATACGGCGAGCATCCGGCCATAATACAGCTCATAGACACGCTGCTGGCTGCGGCGTTCGCCGGCAAGGCACCCATCGATGATGGGCCCGAGCCCCGGTTCCAAGCCGCCCTCCTTGTGGTGGTCCGGCGGGAAGTGGTGCTCGATCGGGTCGGTCGCCAGATCGGGGGCCATGGGGGCGCGGCGTATGGACGCCAAGTTAGCCATTCGTATCACCAAGACGCAAGCCCGTCGAAAAGGATGCCTCCTGTGGCCCTGATGCGCGGCGGTGGACCGGGCGCATGCTTTTTTGCCGTTTTGGCGGACACCCGCCACGGCAGCGGCCGCCCGGTCCGCTATTTTCGCACCCGCTCCGGCGACCGCCGGACCATCAACAAACCGACAAACCCGTCATCCATGAAGATCACCGTCGTGGGCGCAGGCAACGTGGGCGCCACGTGTGCCGATGCCTGTGCCCGTTGGGAGCTCGCCAATGAAGTGGTGCTGCTCGACATCAAGGAGGGCTTCGCCGAAGGCAAGTCCCTGGACCTGTGGCAGACCGCGCCCATCAGCCTGTTCGACAGCCGCATCACCGGCAGCACCAACGATTACGGCAAGACCGCCGGCAGTGACGTGGTCGTGATCACCAGTGGCCTGCCCCGCAAGCCGGGTATGAGCCGGGACGATCTCATCGCCACCAACGCCAACATCGTCAAGAGCGTTACCGAACAGGTGGTGAAGCACAGCCCCGACGCCATCATCATCGTGGTGAGCAACCCGCTCGACGTGATGACGTATTGCGCATACCTCACCAGCAAGTTCCCCGC
>CAZUNW010000142.1:0-6265 GCA_964621425.1 uncultured Chryseobacterium sp.
GCCGCCGGACAGCCGCTGCGATGCGACCCCGGCGAAGCCCGCGCGCCGCAGCCGCTCCTCGAACGCAGCCCCCTCGGGGAAGGCCTCCACGGAGCGGGGCAGGTAGCTGTAGGCGCTGCCGTCACCGCTTACCCAGCGGCCCACCACGGGCATCACCCGGTGGAAGTACAGGCGGAAGAGGACGCCCATGAGCCCGCTGGCGCGCGAGAACTCCAGCACCAGCACACGGCCACCGGGCCTGAGCACCCGGTGCATTTCGCGCAGCCCCTGGTCCAGGTCGTCGTAATTCCGCACCCCGAAGGCCACGGTCACCGCGTCGAAATGGCCGTCGGGGAATGGGAGGGACTCGGAGGCCGCGCGCACCAGTTCCACCCGGGCTTCGAGGCCGGCGCGTTGAACCTTGTCACGCCCGTGGCCCAGCATGCCCTCGCTGATATCCGCCCCGATCACCGTGCGGGCGTGGCGCGCACAGAGGATGGCCAGGTCCGCCGTTCCGGTCGCCAGGTCCAGCAGGCGTTCCACCGGTTCCCGTGCCAATACGCGCAACACGCGCCTGCGCCATCCGCGGTCCACTCCCAGGCTGAACAAGCGGTTCAGGAGGTCGTAGCGCGGTGCGATGGCATCGAACATGCGCTCCACCTGCTCACGCTTGGAGCCTTCCGTGGAGTAGGGCTTCACGCTCATCAGGCGCGGTCGGCCTCCGGCAGGGCCAGGCATTCGGTCCGCAGGCGTTCCCGGTCGATCGGCACCACGCCCACCTGTTCGCATACGAGGCCGCCGGCAAGGTTGGCCCAGGCCGCGAGGGTGCGTGCGGGCGCGGACTGCGCCAGCAGCAGGGCGGCCACCGCGATCACCGTATCGCCCGCGCCGCTCACATCGGCGATGCTGCGCACATGCGCGGGCAGCAGGTGCTCCTCCGTTGCACCATGCACCAGAACACCGTGCTCGCTCAGCGTCACGAGGGTGAGGCGGTTGCCCAGGGCTTGCTCCAAAGTGGTCACTGCGCGGCGCAGTTGTCCGGCATCGCCGGCGGAAACCTCCATCCGAAGACCTTCGCGCAGCTCCTTGAGGTTGGGCTTGAAGAGGTCCACCTCCTGGTAGGCCATGAAGTTGCGCTTCTTGGGGTCAACCGCCGTGGGTATGCCCTCGGCTCGGGCCAGTCGCACCACCTCCCGGATGAGCGGCGGTGTGAGCACGCCCTTGTCGTAATCCTCGAAGACGATGACGCCCGGGCGCTCCTGCCGCACGCGCCGGCGGATTGCATCCAGCAGGCGCTCGGTATCCGCGCCGGTCAGTTCGTGGTCGTCCTCTTCGTCCACGCGCACGATGTGCTGGTGACCGCTGATCACGCGGGTCTTCACGGTGGTGCGGCGACGGGTGCTGCGCAGCAGGCCGTCAGCGGGGAGGCCAAGGCCACCGAACAGCTGCTCGAGGCGTGTGGCATGCTCATCCTCGCCCACCATGCTCATCACCACCGGGGTGGCGCCCAGTGCGCGCAGGTTGAGGGCCACATTCGCGGCTCCGCCGAGGCGTGCGCTGCGCTCCTGCACGTGCACCACGGGCACGGGCGCCTCCGGGCTGATGCGGTCCACGCGCCCCCAGAGGTAGGCGTCGAGCATCACATCGCCCAGGACCAGGACGCGCGTCCCGGCGAAGGCCTCGAAGCGTTCGTGCACGTGCATCATGCCTGCAGGCGTTCGCCGAAGGAGCGCAGCCGCTGGATGGCCTCGGTGAGCTTGGCGTCCGCCGTGGCATAACTGATGCGCAGGGTGTTCGGGGCACCGAAGGCCTCGCCGTCCACAAGGGCCACACCGGCCTTGTCCAGCAGGGTCATGCACAGGTCGCCGGTGCCGTTGATGCGCATTCCGTCGATGGACCTGCCCATCCAGCCGGATACATCGGGCAGAACGTAGAAGGCGCCCATGGGCCGGTTGCAGCGCAGGCCGGGCACGCTACCCAGGCCTGCAACAACGAGGTCGCGGCGGCGCAGGAAGTCGGCGCGCATGGGTGCCAGCACGGCCTCCATGCAGGCCAGGGTCACGCGTTGGGCGATGCTGTTGGTTCCGCTGGTGAACTGGCCCTGGATGGTGTTGCAGGCCTTGGCGATCCAGGCGGGGGCGGCGATGTAGCCCACCCGCCATCCGGTCAGTGCGAAGGCCTTGGACAGGCCGTTCACCGTCACGGTGCGCTCCATCATGCCGGGGAAGGTGGCGAACGAGATGTGATGCCCGTCGAAGACGATGTGTTCGTAGATCTCGTCGCTCACCACCAGCAGGTCAGGATGGGCGGCCACCACGCGTGCCAGTTCCTCCAGTTCGGCGGCGGTGAACACGCTGCCGGAGGGGTTGCAGGGCGAGCTGAAGAGCAGCAGGCGGGTGCGGGGGGTGATGGCCTCCGCAATGCGGCCGATCGGGGGCTTGAACTCCTCGTCCAGGCCGGACGGAACGATCACCGGTGTGGCCCCGGCCATGCGCACCTGTTCGCGGGAGGTCACCCAGTAGGGCGCGGGGATCACCACCTCGTCACCAGGGCCCACCAGGCTCAGCACCACGTTCATGATGGACTGCTTGGCACCGGTACTCACCACCACCTGGTCGGGATGATAGTCCAGGCCGTTGTCGCGCTTGAGCTTGCGGGCGATGGCCTCGCGCACGTCGGCGAAGCCGTTCACCGGCGGGTATTTGTGCCAGGGCCCGTCGATGGCCTTGTGTGCCGCCTCCAGCGCGAAGGCGGGAGGGTCGTGGTCCGGTTCACCCAGGCTCAGGTCGATGATGTCATGGCCCTGCGCGCGCAGTTCGCGGCAGCGGCGGGCCATCATCAGGGTGGCCGGTTCGTCGATCGAACGTACGAGCTGGGAGGTGTGCATCGGCCCGGTCCGCGTACCTATCGCGGGAGCGCAAAACTACGCAAGGCCCGCGGGTGGGGGGCTTGGGCTTGCCGGGCGTGCCGATATTCGTCAACATCTTTGTCCACGCATGGAACCATTCAACCTCCTGCTTATCGCCGTGCTGCCCTCCGTGGTGGTATTCCTCACGGCCTTCTACCTGATCCGCCAGTTCCTGCAGGCGCGGCAGGGGGAGCGCATGGCCGACCAGAGGAAGGATGACCGCCGCCACACGCTGCCACTGCGGCTGCAGGCCTACGAGCGGCTCGTCCTGTTCCTGGAGCGGATCGCTCCCGGCGGACTGGTTCTGCGCGTGCACAAGAGCAACATGACGGCCCGCATGCTGCATGCGGAGCTCACCGCCACCATCCGTGAGGAATATGAGCACAATGTCACGCAGCAGGTCTACATCTCGGACAAGGCGTGGGCGCGCGTGAAGCAGGCCAAGGAGGAGACCATCCGGCTGATCAACATCGCCTACGAGGGCTGCCCCGATCAGGCGCCCGGCACGGAGCTCAGCCAGCGTGTGTTCGAAACGGCGTCCCGCCTCAGCCACATGCCTTCGCAGGAGGCCGTGCTGGTCCTCAAGGAGGAGGTCCGTCGCCTGTTCTGAGCAGGGCCATCAGGCGGTCCACCGCGACCACGGGGTCCATCGCGCCCCGCGCCACTTCCTGCTCCAGGTGCGGCAGGGCGCCGGCCACGCGCACGTCCTGCAGCGCCCGCTCCAGCAGTGCCTGGCCCAGTCCCGCATGCAGCCAGTGCACGGCCTGCGCATGCCTGCGCGCGGCGAGCGTCCCCTTCGCGCGCACCCCCCGCGCAAGTTCCTCCAGGTGGTCCGCCAGGGCGCCCACGCCCTCCCCGGTGAGCGCCGATATGCGCAGCACGGCGGGCCGGCGGCCGTCGCGGAGGGGCAGGAGCTGGATGGCGTGCGCCAGGTCGTTCACCGCCGCCTGCACCAGGGCGGGCGGGGCGCTGTCGGTCTTGGTCACCACCACCACGTCCGCCGCTTCCATGATTCCGCGCTTGATGCCCTGCAGCTCGTCACCGGCACCGGCGATCAGCAGCAGCACGGTGAGGTCGGCCACGCGTTCCACGTCCAGTTCGTTCTGTCCTGCCCCCACGGTCTCCACGAGCACGCGGTCATAGCCGGCCGCCTCGCAGAGCAGCATGGTCTCGCGGGTGCGCAGGGCGATGCCCCCCAGGGTGCCGCCGGCGGCCGTGGGCCGCACAAAGGCGCGCGGGTCCGTGGCCAGGCGGTGCATGCGGGTCTTGTCCGCCAGGATGCTGCCGCCGCTCCTGCTGCTGCTGGGGTCCACGGCGAGCACCGCCACGCGGTGGCCCGCCTCCAGGAGCGCCATGCCCAGGGCGTCGATCAGGGTGCTCTTGCCGGCCCCGGGGATGCCGGTGATCCCGATGCGGAGGCTGTCCGGCGGTGCGCCGCATGCGGCCAGCAGCGCGGCGAGCCGGGCGCGGTCGTCGGGCCGGCGGCTTTCCACCAGCGTGATGGCGCGGGCCAGAGCGGACCGGTCGCCGCTGCGCAGGGCCGCGATCGCGTCCGGGAAGTGGTCCATGGGCGGCGTGGCGTTCACAGGCCCTTGCGGTAGTTGTCCACCCAGTCCGGGTCCGACACATCGCGCAGCAGGCGGAACATGGCCTCGCCGTGGCACAGGTCCGTGGGGTGGCGCAGTCCGTAACCGCCCAGCAGCAGCATCTGGCGAGGGGAGGGGTTGTTCCGCTCCTCCGCCCAGCCCTTGCCCATGCCACCGGCGTCCGGGATGTGCAGGGGGTATTCCCAGAAGCGCAGTTTCCACAGCTCGTCCAGCACGGAGCAATAGGGGACCAACTGGCCGCCGTTCTCCGTTTGCTGGATCATGCATGCCGCAACGCCGTTCAGGGCGAAGAGGTCCTGGTTGCCGGGGTTGGCCTTGCAGGTCACCTGCCCGCGGATCTGGCGCAGGAATTGTTCCCGGCTCACCGGTTCGGTGGCGATCACCTCGCCCTCGAACACTTTCACCACGAAGCAGCTGTAGAGCTGGCTGTTGAGGCTTGTGGCCAGGCTGATGCCGAAGGTGTAGGTGGCGAATGCGGGCGCGGGTGCGGCCTGTCCCGCCGTGGCGGGGCGCAGCAGCAGGGCCGTCGTGACGGCGGCTGGGAGAAGCAGGGGAAGGCTCAAGCGGGGCACCTTCACAAAGATACCCCGGTCCGCCAGGGACATCAAGGGGTGGCCCCACAAGCACGCAGCCCCCGGTGTCGGGGGCTGCGTGGAATGCCGTTCAATGGTCGTCAGTCCTGCTTGATGCCCTGCAGGCGCTGGCGCAGCAGGTGCTGCCGGAGCAGCTCCATCCGCTCGTTGAGTTCCTTGATGTAGAGTGCCTGCTCCTCCACAGTCACCCACAGGCGGGTATTGAGGTCGTCCAGGCTGAAGGGACCCTGGGACTGCCAGTCGCTGCGACCGGGGATGGTGGGCAGGTGACGCTCACGCTCTACGTAGTTCACCATCTCCTTTATGGGCAGGCGGGCATAGGTGGCCCCACGCTGTCCATCCTCGGGCCGGGTCTTGCCGTCATAGTAGGCGTCGAACACGTGGTCGCTGAGCAGCAGGTTGCCACCCCAAACGCCCACTTCAGCCCCCAGCGTACCCGGGCCCTTGAACACCTGGTTCGGGGCCACACCGCTGGTCGCCCAGCCGGCGGTCTTTTCGACCATCACGGCGATGGGGCTGTAGATGAAGTCGCCCTGGGTGAGGGTAGGGGCGATGGCATTCACCTGGGCCATCAGGCGCAGCAGGGGGCGCTTGGCCGCGGCCCCGGTCTGTCCGATGTACTGGAACGTACCGTCACAGGTGGTGAGCGAGGACGTGGGCAGCAACTGGCAACCGGGGGTGTGGCTGTAGCCGAGGCAAAGCACGCCGGGGTTCGTCTGCGGCGTGGTGTTGGGGCAGGCGGCGAAGTAACAGGTACCGCTGCCGGGCGTGAACAGGTGGCCGCAGGCATCGCAGTAGATGCCGTAGAGTGCGGAGTAGTTCGTGGTCTCACCCTGCACATTCACGTTGCTGGACCAATCGTTCTGGTCGAAGCAGAACTCCACCAGCAGGTTGCTGGCCCCGTTCCATTGGAAGGGGGACACGTTGAAGTTGTGCGCATTCCAGCCGGTCACGGGAGCGTGGCTTGCCGCGGAATAACAGAGCACCCATCCGCCACCCACGTCCAGGGTGCTCATCGCGGTGAGGGGTGTGTTCTTCAGGCTCATCTTGGGGTTTGCGATGGCGGTACCACCGCCGGCCGTGGCGTTGAATGCCGCCCCCGTGATGTTGGTGTTGGGGCAGATGTTCAGTGCGGCCAGGTCGCTGGCGAGGTAGAGGTACTGGTGGCGGCCATCCTC
>CAZUNW010000143.1:0-1799 GCA_964621425.1 uncultured Chryseobacterium sp.
TTCACGCAGAGCATGATGCGCCGCAGCCGCGCGTTGAGCGGGTACAGGTCGCCCAGATAAGGGTCCACGCATTGAAAGCCGTTGTGGAGTATGAGCTGCGTCACGTCCGCCGGGGCATGGAACACCAATTCGATCCATTCGAAGCGTCCGCTGCGGGGGCTGCTCACCTGCCAGCATGTCGCCGTATTGCGGTCGGTGAGGTTCCCGATGCCATAGTCGAACCGTTCCAACGCGGAGGCAACCTCGGGGCTGGAGGCGATGATGTGGAAGGAGGGTGGGGTGGGGGCTTCGGCACAGGCCTGAATGAAGGTGGCCAGGAGCAGCAGTGGTACCGACCGATGGTCGCGCATGGGCGTGGTGGGTCGCGTCGCGTCAGAGCCCGTTGATGCGGCTTTCCACCTGCCGCATGTCCTTCCGGTTAAAGGCCTTGGAGAAGTTGATGGCGGCGCCCATGGTGATGCGGAAACCCCAGTTGAATCCATCCAGGGCCTCGGACCATTCGGTTAGGCCGGCCAGGTCCAAGTGGATGGCGGCAAAGCGCATGCGCAACGCCACCGCACCTTGCAACCTGCTTTCCGCCGCGCTCCAGCCCACGGGACGTTGTCCGGGATTGCTGATACCCACATCGATGAGGAAGGTCTCTACCAGCAGGGTGCTGATGCACGCTGATACGCGCGGTGCATAGGCCGGAGGTTCAGGGGCGTTCAGCTCTAGGGCCTCCACCACCGCATAGTTGCCGTTGAGATAACCGAACCGCAGGCCGAGCAGCGTGGCCTTGTAGCCGCGCTTGGGCTTGTCCTCGTCCCGCAAACGCTGGCCCATTCTCCGGTAGATGCCGGCGAACACGGCGGTGGAGTAAGTCGGGTTATCGAAGTAGGGCGTCACATCATCCGCGACCAGAAAGGGGGACTGCACCCCGAAGGCGGGCTGGATCGAGTAGCGCGGTGGCTTCTCCCGCTTCACCTCGCGCTTATACATCCGGACCAGTTCACCCCGCAGTGCGTCCTGGCGGGAGCGGATCATGCGCTCCTGCATCGGGAATTTCTTCACGGCCCGCGAGAGCGCGCGGTAGGCTTCCTCGTAGGACTTGGAGCGCTCCAGATCGGTGACCTCGCCCAGCACGGCGTTCACTTCCATTTCTTCCAGGCGCTCGCGCCGAAGGGCGAAGGCCTTCGCCTCGGGGCTGGGACAGTCTTCGAGCCGCTTGAAGGCCTCGCGGACCGTGGTCAGCGTGCCGCTCTCCGCAGCGCGGTCGAAGTCATCCACGAGCCGCTGGAAATGGATGCCCGCCGTCTCATCCCGCAGGGTGAGGAAATGCGGGTCTGTGGGTGCGTAATTCAGGTAGCGTTGCACCTGCTCCAGGGCCTTATCCGTCTCGTTCCGTGCAAGGGCATCCGCGCGCAGGCGTTCCACCTCGGTCCCGAGCACGGCAAGCGCCCGGTCGCGCAGTTCCAAGGTGTTGGCATCCTCCGGCTCCTCCGCAAGCAGGTTGTCGCATTCACCCAGGCAGGCCTCCCAGCGCTGCTCCTGGAACGCCTTGGTCGCAAGCCGCCGGAACTCCTGCCGCTCCGAGCCCGCCTGGGCGGTCCGCAGTTGGATCAGCAGCGCGAGGCACTCGTCATAGGCGGCACGGATGCTGCTGGTGCCATTGCCGGGGTCGAGGTAGCCCAGCAGCACGATCTGGCGGTCCACCTTCTGCAACCGTGTTTCGATCTCCTCCAGTGTCTTGGCGGCGACCATGCGATCGGACAATCCCAGGCGGGCATTCCGCTTGATGCTCTCCAGTTCGTTGGTGAGTC
>CAZUNW010000143.1:1809-6185 GCA_964621425.1 uncultured Chryseobacterium sp.
CCGCCAACTCGAGCTTGTTCACCGCCACCAGCACATGGAGCATGCCTCCCTCCTTGTCCACCCGCCGCTCCTCTTTCACCCCGGTGAGCACGATGTCCGAGCGGCTCACGGTGCTGGAGGAGAAGGTGCTCACCATGCGCCTGGATCCGTTCAAGCTCTGTTCGTTCACGCGGTCCTGGGTGACCGAGCTGATGGATACGAGGAGCTGGTTGGATAGCTGCTCCCGGGCTTTGGAAACCAGCGCGGAAAGGGCGGCGATCACCTTGGGGTCGTTATATCCCATGTCCTTCTTGCGGATGACCTTGGCCAGGTCATTATCGACCGCTTCGGACAGGGCCTGCACCATCCATCCGTTCTCGGAGGGGTAGTGGGCCTCCTGCCATTCCTTGCGGAGGAAGGGGGGCGCCTGCGCCAGGGCGAGTTGCAGGCCCGCGGCGAGCACAGGCCCAAGGAACGCAAGCCTTTTCCAGATCATAGCGTTGCGCATGGGGTGCGCAAAAGTAGCTGGATCGGTGCCTCGGCGCCAGTCCGGGCGCTGTTCAGCGCGGCTTCAGGCCGAGGTGGGTATACACCGGGCGTTCGCCCCCATCGGAGGGGCGGTTCACCACGCCCAATGCACGGTGGTACATGGTGCAGCTGCCGCCCTGGTCGCAGGCCATGGCCGCATTTACGCCCCGCTGCAGCAGCAGGTCCGCGCACTGCGCCATGGTCATGCCACGGCTGTACTGGGCCCTGCGGCCGTCCACGATGAGCACGAAGAGGGTTGAGCCCAGGCGGTCCGTTCCCAGGATGGTGCGCGGGTAATGGTCGTCGCTGGTACCATCGCCGCGCGGAATGGCCACGCGGCCGTCCACGATCAGGTCCCAACGGCCCCAGATCACATTGTGCATGTCATCGGTGGGCCTGCTGTGCACCTCATGCCCTGGCGAATAGCCGCAGCGGCCATCCTCATCGAAGTACAGGAAGGGCCGAACCCGGTCGTCGCCGGCCAACAGCAGGGTGCCGTCCACCACGTAGAGCCCCTTCCACTTGCCCAGCGGGGCATCCATGCCTGGTGACGAGCCGGCTTCGCCGTTCACTCCGAAGGTGAGGTCGAAGCGCTGGCAGAAGGTGGAGGTGCGCTCCTTCACGGCGATGTCGGGGTCGAGCACGGGGGCCCAGCTGGCCATGTCCACGGTGGCCAAATAGCAGATGGCGTTGGGCTCCTCGAACTCGATGCGTTCGATGCGCATGCCCTCCTCATCCAGCACAAGGCCGCTGCCGCGCAGGCTGACGCCGGAGGCGCCGGGGGTGGCGCGTCGGCGGTCCGCCTTGGGGTCGGACATCGGTAGCGCCATGCCCACTTCCTCTGCACCTGAAGTTGCGCGTGGGGCGGGTTCTTCCCCGTAGGTGCCATGAGCGTCGGGTTGCGTGGGAGTGGTGGGCAGCAGCATCGGCATGCGCAACTCCTCCATGCCCGCTTCCAGTGCACCAAGGCGGCGGTCCATCACCAGCAGCAGGGCGGTGAACGCGGCCATGCCCAGGCCGGTCCGCACCAGCCCAAGTCCAGCGGGCCGGTCCGCACGTGCCATTAAACGCATCAGCGCGGTCCCGAGGAGCACGAGCACCAGCATCCAGATGCTCCACTGCAGGATGAGCGGGAACTGGCCGAGTCGCATAAGGAGCGCGTCCAGATCATCGAGCAGCACGTTAACCGTGTCGCCCATGGAGGCATGCAGGACAGGGGGGAAGGGGGCCGTGTGCAGCATCAGTGCGCGTTCGCCGCGCGGGCGGCCATCAGGGTGTCCAGGGGCACGATGAACCGGTCGAGCAGGTCGGGACAATCGCCCCCCTTGCAGGTCACGGCTGCCACATAGCGCACGAGGCCGCGTTCCACCAGGCACGCTTCATGGGCCCAGACGTTGCCGCCGCCGCCGTACCACGTACCGGTCTTACGATAAATGGTGGATCCGGGCTGCGCCTTGCGCAGGGCCCTGTAGAACCGGTTGTTGATGTGGGTACGGCTGAGAACGTTCAGCATATCGGCGGACATGCTGCTGTCCACAAGGGTTCTTGTTCCCAGCAGCCCGAAGAGCCGCGCGAGTGCATCGGAGGAGGCGGCATGGGAAAGGCCTGCCACCGGGTCTCTCCGGTATGTGGGGCCTGCGCCATAGGGTGCACCGAGCCAGAGTCCGCCATGCTGCATATCGTAAAGCCCCAGCGCCACGGATACGGAGTCGATGTAGGACAGGCCGATGGCGTTGATGAGCTGTGTGGCGGCGTGGTTGTTGGAACTGCGGATCATCGACCGCATCAGCTGCTGGGCCGTATCGCTGAAGGCGACACCGCCCTCATTCCGCACCAGCAGTCGTTCCCAGGAGGGACGCATGGGCAGCCGGCCCTGGCGCTGGTCCTCCCGCAGGTGGTGGGCCGCACAGAGCACGAGGGTCTTGGTGATGCTCGCTGCGTAGAAGGTCTTCGCCCCGTTGAGCGAACAGCGCAGTCCCACAGGACCGCTGAGGTCGATCACCGTCACCCCCATGCGGCCCTGGGCCACGGCCGAGTCCATACCGGCGCTCCGGAGCATCACCAGCATGGAGGACCGCAGGGCCGCATCGTCCTGCCAGGGTGTCGGCCGCGTGGTTGACCCGGCCAGCAGCAGCCAGCCTGCCATGAGGACGACTGCGAGCGGCAGCGGACGGAGGACATCCCGTTGCATCACACGCACCATCATGCCACCGGAGAGCTGCGCTGCGCGTCAGCGCAGCCGTTTGTTGCCCATGAATACCGCCACGAAGGCGCCGGGGAACTTGTCCTGCTGCAGCTCCCTGCAGGCCGCGGTGGCAGTGGGGCGGTCCATGTACTCGCCCACTGTGTACTTGTAGATCCCCTTGTCCATGTAGTACCACGCCTGCATGCCCTTGAACTCCGGCGCGTCGGCGGGGAGTGGCCGGTCGGAGGTGAGCACCTGGATGCGGTAGGGCTTGGCCTCGGGCGCGCGGGGCAGCCCCTGCGAATCTCCTGTGTGCGCCGCGCTGTCCACTGGCACTGCGTTGGGCTGGGGCACGGGTTCGGCCGCCGTTTTCGCGGGCGTGGCGCTGCCGGAGGCGGGCAGGTTGCTCCGGAGCACAAGCAACTGGTAGTTCAGGTGGCGTCCGTCGCTGCTGTTGTGGTAGCCGAACTTGAAGGGCAGCTCGCCGCGGTGCGTGCGGGTGGTGTCGTAGAAGACCTGCAGGTCGCGCTGGTAGGTCTCCTCGCCGAAGGAAGGGATGGGCCTTCCGTAGTTGCCGTAAACGAACAGCTGCTTGGTCTGCAGGTCCATGTGCCGGAAGGGCAGCCCGGTGTCGTCCTGGAAGAGGGCGTGCGCGTTGGCGATGCGGTCGCGCACCTGGGTGAAGCTGCCGCGGTGAGGCAGGTAGGAGGCCGCCTTCAGGAAAGCGTTGTAGCCACCTATGCGGTCGATGTGCCGCATCACACGCTGGTCCTTCACCTGGGCATCGTCGGAGAGGTTGCAGGATGTGAAGTGGAACGAGAGCAGGCGCTTGGAGGCCGGGAAGTAGGTCTCGATCACACAGCCGTGGGGCACATCCCGCCGGGTGAGCTCCTCCAAGGGAACCTCCTCGCCATCTGGCCCAACCTCGTAGTAGCTGAGCCGCAGGATCCGGCCCTTGTGGTGGCCGATGAACAGCATCATCATGGGCAGCACGCCGCGCATCTCGTCGGAGGCGAGGCCGGCCGACATGTTCTTGGTGATGAAGTACGAAAGGCCGAGGATGTCGATCAGATCCTTGCGTACGGCGGACAGGTACACGTCCAGCTGGTCGTCCTCCAGCGTCTCGAAGGCCACAAGGGGGAACACCGGTTCGCGTGCATAGAGGAACACTGCGGAGGAGCGGTCGAAGAGGCGGATCGGGAAGATCACATCGGGACCGCTGAAGGGGTAGAACAGCGGAAGGTCGGGCTCGATCATGCGTTCAAGCGCCGTATCGCCCCAGGCCTCCATGTCGCGGAAGTGCTTGGTCTCGGCCAGGTCCCATGCCTTGCGCAGCTCTTCGCCATGGCGCATGAATATCGCCTCCGTACTGTAAGGGAGTCGCAGTACCTCCAAGGCTTCGGGGTCGCCACAGAGGGCACCCACCTGCAGGCTCAGCGTCGTATCGTAGGGGAGGCCCTCCAGGAGGTCGGCCGGGACCACGGCCGTGCTGTCCATGGGGGCCTCTGCTGTGTCCGTGCCGGCGTCCTTCTCTTCCGGTGCGCCGCACGCGAGCACCAGCAGCAAGGGAAGCATGCGGGCGCAGCGGGAGTGCAGGGGCTTCATGGGCGGTTTGGGATGGTGAGGCGTTGCCCGGGCTTGAGGATGCTCTTCGGTCCCAGTTTGTTGGCCTTCATCAGCGCTT
>CAZUNW010000144.1:0-5749 GCA_964621425.1 uncultured Chryseobacterium sp.
ACAACAACATCCCCGGCTGCACCTATTGCAGCCCTGAGGTGGCCAGCGTGGGCATGACCGAGAAGCAGTGCAAGGAGAAGGGCATGGCGGTGAAGGTGGGCAAGTTCCCCTTCAGCGCCAGCGGCAAGGCCAGCGCCGGCGGCAGCAAGGATGGCTTCGTGAAGCTCATCTTCGATGCCAAGTACGGCGAGCTGCTGGGCGCGCACATGGTCGGCGCCAACGTGACGGAGATGATCGCCGAGTGCGTGAGCATCCGCAAGCTGGAGACGACGGGCCATGAGATCATCAAGACCGTGCACCCGCACCCCACCATGAGCGAGGCCATCATGGAGGCGGCCGCGGCTGCGTACGGTGAAGTGATCCACCTGTGATGGCAGGGGGCCGGTCGCACCGAGAAGGCAGCCGCCTCCGCTAAAGCCCGCCTTGCACGTGTGCGGCATCGCCGGAACGTTCCACCTGGGCGCAGGAACGGCGCAGGATGACGGTCGCATCCACGAGGCACTGCGTTGCATCGCGCACCGCGGTCCCGATGACGAGGGCGTGCACCGATCAGGCCGCGCCGTGCTGGGCCACCGGCGACTGAGCATCCTCGACACCAGCGCGGCCGGCCACCAGCCCTTCACGGACGAGGGCGGCCGCTACACCATCGCCTTCAACGGCGAGGTCTTCAACTTCCCGGAACTACGCGCCGGCCTGGAGGCCGCGGGGCACCGCTTCCGCAGCCGCACGGACACCGAGGTGGTCCTGCGCCTCTTCGCCCTTAAGGGTGCGGCCATGCTGCACGAACTCAACGGCTTCTTCGCCCTGGCCGTGCACGACCGGCTGGAGGACCGCCTCTTCCTGGCGCGCGACCGCTTCGGGGTGAAACCGCTGCTCTGGTGCACCGCCAATGAAAGGCTGCTCTTCGGCAGCGAGCTTGGGCCGCTGCTGGCCCTCGGCGCTCCCCGACGGCTGGACCTCGTTTCCCTGCGCACCTACTTCACCCACTGCTACATCCCCGCCCCCCATACCATCCTGCAGGATGTGCACAAGCTGCTCCCCGGGCATGCCCTCGAAGCGGACGCCGGCGGTGTGCGGATGCAGCGCTGGTACGACGCCGAAGCGGCGGCCGCCGCCACTCCCGTGCCCGCCGACCCGGCGCGCCGCCTGCGTGAACTGCTGGATGACGCGGTGCGCATCCGGCTGCTCAGCGACGTCCCCGTGGGCACCTTCCTGAGCGGGGGCCTGGACAGCAGCATCGTCAGCGCACTGGCACGGCGGCACAAGCCCGACCTGCGCACCTTCAGCATCGGGTATACCGAGCGGTTCTACGACGAGACACCCTATGCGGAGGCCGTGGCGCGCCACATCGGATCCGAGCACACCACCTTCCGGCTCGGTGCCGACGACCTGGCAGCGCGTTATGACGAGCTTTTGTCCGCCCTGGACGAGCCCTTTGCCGACCAAAGCGCGCTCCCCAGCCTCCTGCTGAACGCCCACACGCGCAGGCATGTCACGGTGGCCCTGAGCGGCGATGGGGCGGACGAGGTGTTCGGCGGTTACCGGAAGCACCAGGCCGAGCTGCGGATGCGCTCTCCCGGCGCCATGGAGCGGCTGGCGCTCCTGGGGGCACCGCTTTGGCGAACCCTGCCACGCTCACGCAGCAATCCCCTGGCCGACAAGGTGCGCCAGCTGGACCGCTTCGCCCGCAGTGCCGGGCTGGACGCAGAGGCCCGCTACCTGCTGCTGGCCGCGTGGGATGAGGAACTCGATGCGGGCGGCCTGCTGGACCCCCTGGCCGACGAGGCCGAGTTCCACCGGCGACGCAAGACCATTACCGCCCCCTTGGCCGCGCACCGCGACCTCAACGGCCTCCTGTGGGCCGACCTGCATACCGTGCTGCCCGACGACATGCTGCGCAAGGTGGACCTCACCAGCATGGCCCATGCCCTGGAAGTGCGCACCCCCTTCCTTGACCGGCGCGTGGTGGAGCTCGCCTTCGCCCTGCCCCCCGGAGCGAAGTTCCGCCGCGGGACAGGCAAGCACATCCTGCGGGAGGCCTTCGGCGACCTGCTCCCCCCGGTGACGCTGTCGCGCTCGAAGCGCGGTTTCGAAGTACCCATGACCACCCTGCTGAAGGGTCCGCTCGCCAACCGATTGGAGGTGCTGCGCGATGCCGAACGGATGCGCGCCGCAGGCCTTTCACCCGCCGGCGTGCAGGGTGTGCTCCAGCGCTTCCATGGTCCGTCCCCGGGCAGCTCCCAGGCAACCGTGCATGCCCTGCTCGTCTACCTGTCGTGGTGGCAGCGCCATCTGGCCTGAGCCCCATCAGGCCACCCGGTTACCTTCGCCCGGCCATGCCCCGCGTCCTGCGCATCATCAACCGGTTCAACCTGGGTGGCCCCACGCACAACGCGGCCTACCTGACCCGCTATCTGGCGCCGGAATACGAGACCCTGCTCGTGGGCGGGAGCCAGGAGGCCACCGAGGAGGACAGCCTTCACATCCTGAGACAGGTGGGCGTGGAACCGCTGATCCTGCCCGAACTGCAGCGGGAGGTGGCCCCATGGCGCGACCGCGGCGCCTACCGGCGCATCAAGCAACTGATCCGGGAATTCCGGCCGGACATCGTGCACACGCATGCCGCAAAGGCCGGTGCGGTGGGACGCATGGCGGCCGCCGACCTGGGGGTGAAGGCCATCGTGCACACCTTCCACGGCCATGTGTTCCACAGTTACTTCGGTCCGGTGCGCACCGCCCTGTACAAGAACATCGAGCGCTTCCTGGCCCGCCGGTCCAGCCGCATCATCGCCATCAGCGAGCGGCAGAGGCACGAACTGGTGGACGAGCACCGGATCTGCCCGGCGGACAAGGTGTCCGTGATCCCCCTGGGCTTCGACCTGAGCCGGTTCCGCGAGGACAGGGACCGCAAGCGCAGCCTCTTCCGCAGTGTTTACGGGGTGGCCGACGACGAGATCGCCATCGCCATCGTGGGCCGGTTGGTGCCCATCAAGAACCACGACCTTTTCCTGGCCGCGATGGCGGACGTGGCACGCCGCACGCGGCGGCGGGTGCGTGCCTTCATCGTGGGTGACGGCGAGGACCGCCTGCGCTTGGAGGAGCGCGTGCGCGAGCTCGGGCTGAGCCAGGCCGCAGGGCCCGCGTTCAACGGGCACGGCTTCGGCCACGGGGTGCAGGGCGCTGCGGCCGTGGCGCCGGCCACCATCACCTTCACATCCTGGATCAAGGAGGTGGACATCGTTTACGCCGGGGCGGACCTGGTGGTGCTAACCTCCTTGAACGAGGGCACCCCGGTAAGCCTCATCGAGGCCCAGGCCTCCGACCGCCCGGTGGTGACCACCCGTGTGGGCGGGGTGGAGAACGTGGTGGTGCCTGACCGCACCGCGTTGCTGGGGGCCTCGGGGGACCTGGCGGCCCTTGCGGATGCCATCGTGCGCCTCGTGGAGGACGACGCCTTGCGCCAACGGATGGGGGCCGCCGGATGGGCCTTCGTGCGCGATCGCTACCACTACACCCGCCTGGTGGAGGACACCGCCAGGCTCTATGGGTCGCTTTTGAACTGACCTTACCCGGCGAAACCTACATTTGCGGGATGCGAACAGCTCGTCTCGCGCCCCTGTGGGTTTTGGCTGTGGTGGTCCTGCTGGGCGGTGGTTGCACCATCAACCGCGACATCATGTTCAAGACCCCGCTGGGGTATGCGTTCGACACGGTGCCCGACACGGTGGACCTGGCCTTCAAGATCCAGGCGAACGACTACCTGCAGTTCCGCCTGTTCGCGAACGATGGCTTCAAGATGATCGACATGGTGTCGATGGGCACCGGCGCGGACAATGCGCGCAACATGCAGCGCCTCCAGTTCAACTACCTGGTGGAGACGGACGGCAACGTGAAGCTGCCCCTGCTGGGCCGGGTGGAACTGGCCGGCATGACCCTGCGCGAAGCGGAGACCTGGCTGGAACAGCGCTACACCGAGTTCTATAACAGGCCGTTCGTGCAGTTGAGCGTGACCAACCGGCGCGTGGTGGTCTTCCCTGGTGGCGGCGGCGATGCCGTGGTGGTGCCGCTGGAGAACGCGAACACCACGCTGCTGGAGGTGATGGCCAGTGCCCGGGGCGTGGCCAAGCGTGGCAACGCGCACAAGGTGAAGGTCTTCCGGCGCAACCCACAGGGCGGCCGCGAGGTGTACCAGTTCGACCTGTCGGACATCGACGGCCTGAAGTACGCTGACATGGTCATGTTCTCCGATGATGTGGTTTATGTGGAACCCAACCCGGAACTGGTGCGCGAACTGCTGGCCGACCTTACGCCCGTGGTCGCCCTGCTGACCAGTGTGGTGCTGGTCATCAGCATCGTTCGTGGTTTCCAATAACGCAGCATGCTGAACGAGGAATCCACGCAGCGCAGCATCACCCTCGACAGCTATCGGGAGCGCATCACCAATTTCAGCAACGAGTTCGACCTCGGGCTGTTCCTGTACATCATCCGACGCTCGTCGGTCTGGATCCTGCTCTGCATCCTGCTGTCCGGGGCGGCCGCCTACCTGTATCTCCGCTACACCGCGCCCACGTTCAAAAGCGGTGCCGTGCTGCAGATCCGCGAGAGCAACAACGCCCAGCTGGTGCTGGAGATGAACCAGTTCGTGGAGGACAAGAACCTTCTGGCGGACGTGGAGCTGCTGCGGTCCAAGTTCTTCATCGACAAGGCGCTGCGGAAACTACCGCTGGAGGTGAGCTACTTCTACAAGGGGCAGATCCTCACGAACGAGCTCTACACCGGCACCTTCTTCCACATCGAGGCGGTGGAGGTGCTGGACCCCCGCATCCGGGACGTGCCCGTCTTCATCGACCTGGACACCGAGGGCAAGGCAACCTTCTCCTACACCTTGGCCGGCAAGCCGCTCACGCTCACCTTCGGGCTGAATGAACGGGTCACCACCCCGCACTTCCGCTGCAGCGTGCGGCTGGACGTGGAGGCCATGAAGGAGCGCATGGAGGCTGACGGAAGCACCTATTTCCGGATCAACAGCCCAGGCAGCCTTGTGGCGCAGTACTCCAGGCAGATCGATGCCCGCATCCTGGACAATGACGCGCGCACGGTGGCCATCGACTGCCGTGACAACAACCCGGTGCTCGCCCGCGACCTGGCCGATGCGATGGCCGAGACCTACATCGGCTACGACGTGGAGCGGATGCGTGAGAGCGCCGAAAGCATCCTGCGCTTCATCGAGTCACAGAAGGACACCGTGTTCGACAAGCTGCGGGAATCGGAGTACCGCATGCAGGCGTTCAAGATGGAGAACAAAGTGTCGGACATGAGCGAGCTGACACCGATCTACCTCAACCGCGTGCGGGAGTACGAGGACCGGATCATGGAGACGCAGGTGGAGCTGGACCTGCTCGCGGCCATCGAACAGTCCACCGACAAGGAATTGGGCGAGATCGATGTATACAACCTGATGCCCCTGCTGGTGGGCACCACGTATGAGCGATCGCTCACCACGATGATCGAGGCCCTGCAACGCCTGCTGCTCGAGCGGGAGGAGTTGTTCCTGGAGGCCACTGCGTCCAACAGGGCCGTACTCGATGTGGAGCACCGCATCGCCGTCCAGAAGGGGCTCGTGGTCAGCAGCATCCGCGGGTTGCGCAGCAGGCTGGCTGAAAAGGTGAAGGAATACGAGGACGTAATCCTGCAGCACGAGGCACGCTTCCTGACCCTGCCGGAAACGGAACATGAGTTCGCCCGCATC
>CAZUNW010000144.1:5759-6114 GCA_964621425.1 uncultured Chryseobacterium sp.
TCCAGCGCTTCCACCTGTTCCCGCACCTGCGGGTGCTGGACAACCTGCTGCTGGAGAAGGACATCGAATACCGCATCAGCCGTGCGGGCTTCGTGCCGGACAACAAGGTGCTGGAGCGGCCCGCCATACCCGGCATGCCCATGGCCCCCAACCGCAACCTGGTCATCATCTCCTACCTCCTCACCGGCCTGGTCATCAGTTTCCTCATCGTGCTCGTGCGCTATGTGCTGCACGACAACATCACCTCGCTGAACGACATTGCCAAGACCTCCAGCGCCTCCATCGGCATCCTGGGCATGATCCCCAAGTACAAGAAGGAGATCCCCATCAGCCAGCTGCTCGTGGACAAGAACCC
>CAZUNW010000145.1:0-2619 GCA_964621425.1 uncultured Chryseobacterium sp.
AAGCGGAACAGGGGCGCGAACGGCTGGACCAGCTCGTGCGCGAGGCCGATGTGCTGCTGACCAACCACCTGCCCGGCGATGCGGCCCGGCTGGGCCTCGAGCGCGACCGCCTGCGCGGCCTCAATCCCATGCTTGTACACGGCCACGTGGCCGGCTTCGCCGACCGCGGCGACAGGCCCGCTTTCGATGTGGTGCTGCAGGCGGAGACCGGTTACATCAGCATGACGGGGACGGATGCCCGGCATCCCGCCAAACTGCCCATCGCACTCATCGACGTGCTGGCCGCGCACCAGCTGAAGGAGGGTATCCTGCTCGCGCTGCTGCAGCGCAGCTCGACCGGCCGCGGCGCCTATGTGGAGGTTTCCCTCGAGGAGGCCGCGCTCAGCGGACTCATCAACCAGGCCAGCAACCAGCTGATGGCCGGCCACACCGCTGCGCCGCTCGGAACCCTGCACCCCAACATCGCCCCGTACGGTGAACTCTTCGGCTGCCACAACGGGGGACGCATCATCCTCGCTGTGGGCAGCGATGCGCAGTTCAGGGCGCTATGCGCCATACTGGACCGGCCGCTGCTTGGGAACGACCCGCACTACGCCACCAACCGGGACCGGGTCCTCCACCGCGCTGCACTGGCCGCCGCACTTGGGGAGGCCGTCGCAATGCGCGACCGCGACGAACTGCTGGCAGCGCTTGCCGACGCCCAGGTGCCGGCCGGCGCCGTGCGCGGCCTCGATGAGGTCATGACCACGCCCGCCGCCCGAGCCATGGCCCTCACATCAACCATCGATGGCGTGGTAACGCACCGCATCCGCGGCAACGCCTTCCGCATCAGCGACCGCTGAGCGCACGCGGGTCAGGAACCCGGGGAGCGCGTCTGCTGCATGGCCTGGCGAAGCACCGCCAACAGCCGCCTGGCCTCCGCATCGGTCAAACCCTTGCCGAAGGCCACCTTCCTGCCCATGCAGGTGAACTGCAGGCGCTCACCGCCCATCACCCAGAAGCTCTCGTTGAGATGCCACTTCCATGAGCGCTCGTCCCGGTCCATCGGGCCAAGCTCGCGGATGTTATCGAGCACATGGTCTGTGGCCCTGCCGTAGCCCAGGATGCTGTCCTTGATCGTCAGCACCCCGTCCTTGATACGCCAGAGCTCAAAGCCCTTCAGCCGCCACGCCGTGGACCTGCCCATGCGCACCATGAAATAGGTCCAGAATGCCAGGAAGATGAAGAGGTACTGCCGCAGCTCGCCCTTGGGCTGGCGCAGCGCCTCGACGAGGAGCAGGACGCCGCACACGAGCCAGGCGAGGGTCCACGCCACCAGCAGGGCCTCGCTCGCCCGGGGGAGGCGTGCACTGATCACCACGGATAGCCGCCCCGGCTCCCGCTTCACGCTCACCCGGTCGCTCACCTTCTCCATCATCGCCATGGCGCGCCGATCACCTCGGCATAGAGGGCCTCGTAGCGGGGTAGCACCGCGTGCACATCGAACCGGGCTGCCCGGGCGTGTGCTCCGGCACGGAACCGTTCGAGCGTGTCATCGTCATGCAGCATGACAAGTGCATTCGCAGCCATGCGGTCCACATCGCCCACGGGGCTCAGCATGCCGCTCACACCATGTTCCACCACCTCGGGCGTACCACCGGTGTCCGTCGTGACCACGGGCACGCGGCAGGCCATGGCCTCCAATGCGGCAAGGCCGAAGCTCTCGCTCTCGCTCGTGAGCACGAACAGGTCGCAGCTGGCAAGGATGTCCTCCGGTGCCGTGAGCTTGCCCAGGAAGAACACCTCGTTGGCCAGTTCGCTCCCACGGCACAGCATTTCCACCCGATGGCGCTCGGGACCGTCACCGATCATGAGCAGACGGGCGGGCATCCGCTCGCGCACCTTGGCGAACATGCGGATAACGTCCTCCACACGCTTCACCGGCCTGAAGTTGGAGGTGTGCACCAACAGCCGCTCGCCCATGGGGGCGTACCGATGACGCACCTGCGGATCGGCCGCCGGGTAGTGCGCCGTGCAAACGAAGTTGGGGATGACCCGGATGTCCGGACCACCCTGCCCTGTTGGTCGCATGGGGAAGTGCGTGCAGGTATCGCGCTTCAAGCTCTCGCTCACCGCCGTGACCGCATCGGACCGTTCGATGCTGAAGGTGATCACCGGTTCGAAGCTGGGGTCGCGGCCCACCAGCGTGATGTCCGTGCCGTGCAGGGTGGTGATGAACGGAAGGCGGATGCCCTGCGCGGCCAGTATCTGCTGGGCCATCCAGGCCGCGCTGGCATGCGGGATCGCGTAGTGGACATGCACCAGATCAAGGCCCTCGTACCGAGCCACGTCCACGATCTTGCTCGTGAGCACCAGTTCGTAGGGCGGGTAGTCGAAAAGCGGGTAATCGCTCACACGCACCTCATGGAAGAACACCTGCCCCTGGTGTTCACGCAGCCGCACTGGCCGGTCGTAGGTTATGAAGTGCACCACGTGCCCCTTCCTCGCCAGCGCAAGGCCGAGCTCGGTGGCCACTACGCCACTTCCACCAAAGGTGGGATAGCACACAATGCCGATGCGCAGTCGGTTGCCGGGCATGGTCCATACCGGAACCAGTTCGTGGTGAACAGATTTGGCGCC
>CAZUNW010000145.1:2629-4260 GCA_964621425.1 uncultured Chryseobacterium sp.
GCCCAGGCGGGCACCTACCCCTCCCCGGTCAATTCCGCCAGGCATTCGCTCCCCAGCGCCTCGTTCACCACATGTTTGAGCCGGGCCGATTCCGACGCAGCGCGGCGCCTGCCTGCGCGCGCGAGCAGAAAGAGCGCCATCATGCCACCCAGGCCGACGGGCACGGCCCAGAACCCCCAGGCGGCCTGACCCAGGGACCGCTGGGCCACGCCCAGCGTGGCTCCTGTAAGGGCTACGAGCGACAGCACAAGCTGGCCGGCGATGAAGAGCATCCAGATGCCGGGAGTTGGTCCGACCAGGCAGCACACCTCGGTGCAGCCCACATCGATCGGCTCCAGCTCCATGTCCATGCGGGGGCTCCACGCGTGTGCCGAGCGCTGCGGGTAGCCGAGCACAAGGCGCCTTTCGGTGTCCTTCATCCAAAGGTGTTCGGGATTCCCTGCGCGAAGGCGTTCGCCGATGCGGCCCACCACCTCCTCGGGGGCCATCGCGGTGGTGAAGCTGTAACGGGGACGAGGATCCGGTGTGCTCATGTCCTGAAACTCGCCGATCCCGGGTGCAAGGACACTGACCGCCATCAGGCGACGTGCCAAGGGCGCATGCACTTTCTTTGTCCCATGGCCAGCACGTTGATCATCAACGCCCGGGCCCTGGTGGGCGTCCACCCGGCGGACACCCAGCGTGTGCAGGGCCCCGGGATGGCCGCGCTGCCGTGCATCAGCAACGGCTGGCTGCTGATCGAGGACGGTCGTATCGGGGCCCTCGGCGCGATGCTGGACGGTATGCCGGATGCGCCGGGCGCGACGGTGATCGACGCGCGTGGCAGGCTCGTGCTGCCCGGCTGGTGCGATCCCCACACGCACGTGGTGTTTGCGGCGCCGCGGGAGGAGGAGTTCGTGGACAAGGTGCGCGGCCTGAGCTACCAGGACATCGCCGCCCGTGGAGGCGGGATCCTGAACAGCGCACGCAAGCTGCGCACAGCGAGCGAGGATAAGCTGTTCCAGGCAGCTGCCGGTCGCCTGCATGATATGATGCGGCAGGGGACCGTGGCCGTGGAGATCAAGAGCGGCTACGGGCTCAGCCTGGAAAGCGAACTGAAGATGCTGCGGGTGGTACGACGGCTTCGGAAGGAACTCCCGCTGCGCATAAAGGCCACCCTGCTGGCGGCCCACGCCCTGCCGCCCGAGCATGCCACGGACCGCGATGGCTACATCCGCATGATCACCGGGGAACTGATCCCGCAGGTGGCCGCGGAGGGGCTTGCTGAGCATGTGGACGTGTTCTGCGAAGCAGGCTACTTCAGCGTGGACGAAATGCAGCGGGTGTTGGAGGCCGGCGCGCTGCACGGCCTGACCGGCAAGGTGCACGTGAACCAGTTCACCAGCATCGGGGGTGTGCAGGCTGCTGTGCGCCTTGGCGCCCGGAGCGTGGACCACCTGGAGGTGATGGAGCCCGCCTACCTGGACGCTCTGCAGGGGTCCGCCACGATACCTACGCTGCTGCCATCATGCTCCTTCTTCCTGCGCATCCCCTACGCACCGGCACGGGCCCTCATCGACCGCGGATGCGCCGTGGCCCTCGCCTCGGACCACAATCCGGGCAGCACGCCGAGCGGCAACATGAACCTGGTG
>CAZUNW010000145.1:4270-6104 GCA_964621425.1 uncultured Chryseobacterium sp.
TCCAATTGCGCATGCTGCCCGAGGAAGCCGTGAACGCGGCCACCATCAACGCAGCGGCCGCCATGGACCTGTCCAACGAGCTTGGCAGCCTGACGCCCGGCAAGCGGGCAAGCCTCATCATCACCCGGGAGGTGCCCTCCCTCGCCTACCTGCCGTACGCGTTCGGCACCGATCACATTGACACCGTCCTCATCGATGGAACACCCGTCCGGTCCGGGCAGACCCTTGCCTGAGGATCCACTCCCCCCCGACCTGTCCCTGCCCCCGGGCCTCCGCTTCGCCCGCGGCATGGGCATTTTCCTGATCGTGTTCACGGTCTTTTTCCTGGTCCAGACGGGCGTGTTCGTGGTCCACTGCCAGCAGGTGACACCCGCCCTGCAGGACCTGGCCCTACCTGATCTATTGCAGGATCCCGCCCTGGCCGAGACCCTGGAGCGGGAGATGCTGAACGGCGATGCCATCGCGAAGGCCAGCCTCTGGAGCGGGCTGAGCGCCCTTGTCATTCTGCTGCTGCTGGTCCGGCAATGGATGGGCGCACATTTCCAGCAATTCATGGGGCTGCGCGTTCCCGGCTTTCGCGACGTGCTCACCTGGCTGGGCATCTTCCTGCTGGTGGCCGGTGCCCAGGAAGTGGTGAGCCGCTGGCTGCCCGTGTTCACCACCGACTTCATGGCCACGGTGGTGGGTTCAGCGAAGGACCCGCTGATGCTGGTGCTCGGTGTGGCCGTACTGCCCGCGCTTTTCGAGGAGGCCCTCGTGCGCGGCCTGCTCTACGGGTCGATGCGCCAGATCACCGACGAGCATGCGGCGGTGGCGCTGAGCGCGGGCATCTTCACCCTGATGCACCTGCAGTACCCGGTGCCCGTGCTTCTGTTCGTGCTCACGCTGGGCGTGGTGCTGGGTTATGCCCGCTCACGCTCGGGCTCGATCCTGCTGCCGGTGGGCCTGCACATGATGAACAACCTGGTGAGCCTCGCCCTGGCCTGATCACCACCGGTAGTGGATGAAGAGCGCGGGAAAACCGATGCCCGCACGCCACGGCTGCGCCCATTCCTCCACCACGGGCGCCGTTCCGCCCACCGCGCTGTCGAGCATGAATCGCCAGCGCAGCTGAAACGGGAGCCGCAGTTCCAGTTCCATGCGTCCACCCAGCCTGGCGCTTGCACCCACGGCCACTTCGAGCCCAAGGGCGCCCCAAGCATCACGGCGGTCGCCATCCAGCAGGCTCACGTATCCAGGGATGGGCGCCAACACACAATCCGTGCAGGGCACCGTGTCGGGTCGCAGGCCGGCACCGGTGCGCAAAGCCTCCTGCCGCTCGAGGCCGAACAGCAACGCCACACCTGCGAGAGGGGCCACCGTCCGGTCGCGGTGCTGCACCTGGGCGCCAGCGCGCAGGGTATGACCGCGCTCCCGGGCCACGACCAGCTCCTGCTCATAGGTGACACTGTCCAGCACGACCAGCACATCCCGCAGCTCCTCCCAGCGGTCCTCCACCACGCCATACCCAACCCGCCAGGCCAGATCACGCAACGCCCACCGCTGGATGGCAAGGTCCGCCTGGAAGAAGGGCAATGCGTCACCCGCGGAGGCGATGCTGCGCACCGGACCGACCAGGTCCATGGAGCACGACCAGCTGGGCCCGACGCCCGTGCCGACCGGCTGTGCGGCGGCCACCGGGGCCGCCAGGATGCCCGCCCAAGCCAAGCCCCGCATGGCCCACAAGGTAGCGGCCCGCTAGCTTTGCTGCCCACCAGACCATTCACCATGCAGCGACCGCTCATCGAATGCGTGCCCAACATCAGCGAGGGCCGCGACCGTGCCAAGATCGACG
>CAZUNW010000146.1:0-6092 GCA_964621425.1 uncultured Chryseobacterium sp.
ACGGTCTACACGCCGCAGCCCGAGTCCTACAAGGATGGGCGCTTCACGGCCCGCGCGGCCGTTTCGGTGAAGATGCCTGATGACAAGGGGCCTGTGTTCGGCGCCATGTGGGCCTCCGGGTTCCTGGAGGTGGACCGCACCACCCGGATGGGCGTGCTGCGGCAGTTCGCCGTCACCGACGTGCGGTTCCCCTCCGTGCAGGACACCATCAAGGTGCGCCGGCTGAAGGAGTACCTCACGGCGGCGATACCCAGGCACACGGCACCGGTCTCCATCGATCTCATCGTGGCCGCGCTTGAAAGCGAGGTGCGGCAGGATGCCGACTACCAGAACTCCCCGCCGGAGATCATTTACAGCGATAGGCGGAGCCTGCTGCTGTCCATCGACGGGGAACCCATCTTCGATGCCGTGCCGAACAGCACCTACCAGCGGGTGCTCAACTGTCCCCTGGTGCTCGTCAAGGCGTCCAGCGGTCCTCTCTACCTCTATGCGTCCCCCAACTGGCTCACCGCCCGCGACGTGAAGGGCCCCTACCAGCTGGCCACCGATGTGCCCCAGGACCTGCTGCGCGTGAGCCAGAAGGTGGATAGCTCCGCGCGCGCCAATGGAACCTACGTGGAGCCGGATGGCAAGGTGCCGGAAGTGCTCGTGCGCACCGCCCCGGCGGAACTGTTGCAGAGCGATGGGCCCGCGGACATGAAGCCGGTACTGGGTACTGACCTGCTGAGCGCATCCAACGCGGCAACCCCCATCTTCTTGGACATCGCCTCCCAGCGCTATTTCGTGCTGCTCAGCGGTCGTTGGTTCAGTGCCACCGACCTGTCCAAGGGGCCCTGGACCCATGTGAAGGGCAGCGACCTTCCTGCTGACTTCGCCAAGATCCCGGAGGGGACCAAGGACGATGAGGTGCTGGCCAGCGTGCCCGGTACACAGGCATCCGTGGAGGCTGCCCGCGATGCCCTCATCCCCCAGACCGCCGCCGTGGACCGCAGCAACGTGACGCTCAAGGTCACGTACAAGGGCGACCCCCAATGGCAGAAGGTGGATGGCACCACCATGAGCTACGCCATCAATGCGAGCACCACCGTTCTCCAGATGGACGGCCACTACCATGTGTGCGATGATGCGGTGTGGTACGATGGCCCCACCCCGAACGGGCCTTGGGCGGTGAGCACCAGCGCGCCGCGGTCGGTGAAGGACATCGCCCCGAGCAGCCCGGTATACAACGTGAAGTACGTTGAGGTCTATGACAGCACGCCGGACGTGGTCTACGTGGGCTACACACCGGGATACACGGGCTCGTACATTCATGGGGGGACGGTCATCTACGGCACCGGGTGGTACTACCCCCCACCCCCGCCCATCTATTACTACCCGCGCCCCGTTACCTATGGGTTCAGCGTTCACTACAACCCTTGGACGGGATGGGGTGTGGGGATGTCGTACAACGCGGGCTGGTACCAGTTCAGCACCTATGGTGGCTGGGGTGCATGCTACCACTGCGGCGGCTGGTGGGGGCCTCCCGTGTACTACCCTCCTCCTTACCGCTACCGCCCTGTCGGTGGGTATTACGGACACCGCCCGACTTATGTCAGTGGCAACACCGTCAACATCAACCGGAGCACGAACATCAATGTGGGTGGCGGCAACCTGTACAACCGGGTGGACCGGCCGGGCGTGCGGCCTTCGCGGCCAACGGGTAGCGGAGCGGGCCGTCCCCCGATGAGGCCGTCCGACGGAAGCGCGCGCCCTGGAGCTGGCGGACGTGATGTGTACGCCGACCCCAAGGGCAATGTCTACCGCGGCGCAGGACAGGGTACCCAGCAGTTCAGCAACGGCAAGTGGGACGCCCTTCCCAAGGACCGCGGCGGGTATGATGTCGGCCGAAGCGGCCTTCCTGCGCGGCCGGCACAGCCCACGTCACGCCCTTCCTCGGGCGATCCGTACCGCATGCAGCAGGACCGCGCGCGCGGAATGGACCGCATGAACAACTTCGACCACTACCAATCGCGTCCGGCCATGCCGCGCGGAGGTGGTGTCGGGGGTGGCGGCATGCCCGCGCGGTCCATGGGCGGGCGGATGCGCTGAGCCGGCCCTTTCCTTAACGGACCTGCACCACCACGCGGGTGATGCTGGACGGCACCTGCCGCAGGCGGACCAGGTAGCTGCCGGCCTGTACGCCGAGGTCGATGCGCTGTTCCCCGGCGCCCACGCCAAAGGTGCGGATGGTGCGCCCCGTGGCATCCAGCAGTTCCAGTGTGCCGGCAGCGGGCATGTCCACGGTGATCCTGCCATCGGTGGGATTGGGCCAGGTGCGGAGGGGGGTCGCAGGCTTGACCTCGCCGATGGCGGCTTCAAGGATGCCGCATCCGGCAGGCTGCCCGCACACCACGTTGGCCAGAAAGTCCACCACCACGGACTCGGCTCCCTGCGGGTCGCTGGAGAAGTAGCCCACATGGTCGTTGCCGGGGTAGAGCACCACACAATGCTGGAGGCCGATCGCCTCGGCGTGCTGGTGCAGGTGCGCGCTGCCGCTGGCGATGAGACCCGTGGGTATGCCGAACACGCTCACCTCCTGGGTGTAACAAGGCACGATGCCGTCGCCCACCTCGTGCAGGCTCACGATGGGCTGATCTCCCGCCTTGATCCAGCTGGTGTCGCCGATGGCGCCGCTGTAGCTGTAGCAGGCAAGCACATCGCTGGGGTAGCTGGGCGTGCCGGAATTGCCCTCCAGTCCACCGAGCGCGGCCGAATCGGGCACCAACACGGCGGGAAGCTCCTCGGGCTGGTCGAGGTAGGTGGCGTGGATGGCGGAGATGGCCCCGGCCGATACACCGCCCACGATGATGCGGTCCGGGTCGATGCCGTAAGGGTTGCCGTCCTCTGCCGCCGTTTTGCGCAGGTAACGCACGCAGGCCCGCATGTCATGCACCCCGCGGATCACGGCCTGCATGGTGGTGGTGGAATTCGGGAAGAAGAAGCCCACCCGGTAGTCATGCGCAACGGCCACGTAACCGCGGTGCGCGAAGGCTTCGCAAATGCTCGCCACGTCCTGGCGTGTGCCCGCCACGAAGCTGCCACCGAAGGCCACCAGCACCACGGGACGCTCGGACAGGGTGTCACCCGCCGGCTCATACACGTCCATCAGGAGCGTCTGGCTCGTTCCCGAGACACCGGTGTTGGCGCCGAACGGTATGCCCGTGGTCACCGTGAGGTTGGGGAACAGCGAGGGGTTCACATAGCGGCCATTGCCGCATTCGGTCTGAGCGTTCAGCAGGGCGGGCAGCAGGAGGACCAGCAGGGAGATGGACTTGTGCATCTGTCGTTGGGGTGGTCGCCGAAGATAGGCGCGGTGACCCGATCGTTCCTCAGGAGCGCTCCGCCGCATGCTTACCGGCCAGCCACCCGGTGCTCCAGGCCGCCTGGAAGTTGAAGCCCCCTGTGACCCCGTCGATGTCGAGGACCTCGCCCGCGAAAAAGAGGCCCGGTGCCACACGGCTCTCCAGTGTGCGCGGGTCTACCCCGGCCAGGTCGATGCCGCCGGCGGTGACGAACTCCTCCTTGAAGGTGGTCTTGCCCTGCGCTTCGTGCGCCATGTTGGTGAGCAGCGCCACGAGCTTGTCGCGGTTGCGGCGGCCCAGTTCGCACCAGGGCTTTTCCATGGGTATCTCCGCGCGTTCCACCAGGTGGGTCCATAAGCGCGCAGGCAACTGGAAGAGCGGGGTGTTCAGGATGCGCTTGCGTGGATGCTGCTGCACCGCCTTGTCGAGTTCGGTGTGCACCGCCTGCTCACCCATGCCACCGGTCCAGTCCACCAGTACGGTGTACCGGTATCCCTGTTCGTGCAGAAGTCGTGCGCCGAACGCGCTTAGGCGCAGCACAGCAGGCCCGCTTAGGCCCCAATGGGTGATGAGCACAGGACCGGTGGACGTGAGTCCGGTGCCGGCCAACCGCACGCGTACCGGAGCACCCGTCACCCCCATCAGGGCGCGCAGGCCGGGATCCGGAACGTTGAACGTGAACAGCGATGGAACGCAGGGCACGACGTCATGGCCAAGGCGCTTGAGCCAGGCGAGCCCTTCCGTGCGGGGACTTCCCCCCGTGGCCACAATCACCGACCGGGCCACCACCTCGCCGAAGGTCCCAATGAGTCGCCATCCCTCATATGTGCGCTCGAGGGAGCGCACCGGATGTTGCAGGCGGGTGATCACCCCGGCCCTGTCGGCCGCGCGCGTCAATGCGCTGACCACCGTGCCGGAATCATTGGTGACGGGGAACATGCGGCCATCCTCCTCCACATGCAAGGGCACACCGTGCGCAGCGAACCAGGCCACCGTATCCGGTTGGCCGAAGGCGCCGAACACCTTGCGCACGAACGCTCCCCCGCGCGGGTAATGGCGCGCCAGGGATGCGGGACTGGACAGGTCGTGCGTCACGTTGCAGCGCCCACCGCCGCTGATGCGCAACTTCGAAAGAAGCTTGTCGCTGGCCTCCAGCAGCAGCACGCGCCCTCCGGGTCGCTGTGTGGCCGCTGCGATCGCGGCCATGTGACCCGCAGCGCCACCGCCGATCACCACAACGCCCAGCGCACCGCCCATGCCGCAAAGATGTGGACGGGGGTGTGGATACCCTGAAGGTGAGGCGCTCCGCTTTCGTGGCATGCGGATTGGAATGTCTTCCGCGCAAATGACCATCCACATGAAAAAGTGCCTGCTCCTCGCCGCCTTCGCACCCTTCGCCGGGGCGGCCACCGCCCAGTTCCAGGTGAACCCGCAATTGGGGGCCACCTACCAGGATCTCACCGGCTCATCGCCAGGCGTGGAGTTCCGGGGTGACATCGGCTGGCAGTTCGGGGCCGATCTGCGTGTTGGTGACCGCGCCTATTTCCAGCCTGGTGCCTTCATCGGGCGCAATGCCACGGCGGTGAGGACCTTCGCCGCGGACAGCCTGACCGCCGAGGGCGACCTGCTCCGCACCAACCTGCGCCTGAAGCTCCTCTGCGGTTACCGCATCGTGGATACCTACCAGTTCGACCTGCGCTTTTCCGTGGGGCCCACCTACGACGTCCTGCTGAGCGTGGATGACCGCGATGATCGCATCGGCTGGAACGGTGGCGACCTGAACCGCGGCTCGCTGAACGTGGACGCCGCATTGGGCTTGGACATGGGCTATTTCACCCTCGAACCCTCGGTCAGTTTCGGCCTCAGCCGTGTGTTCAGCGACAACGTGTTGGTGAAGGACATCGGCTCCCGCTACCTCACATACGGCCTCACCATCGGGATGAACTTCGGCGACGACGACTGACGTCCAGCACCACGCCCTTCCCAAGCCCCGCGAACTCCCCGGAGGCGCGGGGCTTGCTGCTTCCATGACGGACCGCAGGGTTCCGGCAGGGTATTTGGAGTTGCTTGCGCGGACCTGCCAACGGTCGATGATCATGAAACGCCCCACCTCCCTCCTCCTCTCCGGTCTGCTGGCCAGCACCCCGATCCTTGCCCAGGATGGCTGGCCGCTGCGGTTCAACGCCGAAGGGACGGAGTATCAGGTCTACGCACCGCAGCCAGAGCGCCTCTCCGGGAACCACTTCACCGCGCGCATGGCCGTATCCGTGAAGGAGGCAGGCCGGGAGGCCGCGCGCTTCGGATCGGTTTGGGGGGATGGAACCCTGGAGATCGACCGTTCCAACCGCATGGGGCGGCTGGTGGCGTTCCAGGTCACCGATGCACGCTTCCCCGACCTCGCGGACGAAGGGACCCTGCTGCGCATGCGTTCGTTGCTGAGCGCCGAGATACCCCGCCGGACACCGCTTCTGGACATGGACCTGCTCGTGGCCGCGTTGGAGGATGAGCAGGCGCGTGAGGACGCTTTGAACGATGATGCGCCGGAGATCATCTACACCGAGCGCCCGAGCGCACTGCTGTTCATTGATGGGCCCGCCCAATACGGCGCGCTTGACGAGGTGCCAGACAACGAGGACCCGGTCTACCGGGCTGCGCGGTCGGCCCGCGTGGAGCGGGTAGTGAACACGCCCTTCCTGGTCCTGCGGCACGATGGACGGCACTACCTCTATGGTTCGGGCCTCTGGTACGGAA
>CAZUNW010000147.1:0-469 GCA_964621425.1 uncultured Chryseobacterium sp.
TCGGCCTTGAGCTTCTCGATGCGCTTCTCGCCGCCGCCGAGGTACACCTTCTTCAGGCGGCTGTTCAGTTCGGAGAGGGCGAGTTTGTTCCTGTCCTCGTTCTTGGATGCTTCCAGGTCGATCTTCTCAGCCATGCGATGGTCGCTTGGGCCATGTAGGCCCGGGCGGGCACGAAGATCGGGCCTGACGCGTGATCGGTCGCTTTTCTGCCGGGAGATGCGGGTGGTTCTTTACGGATACCCCCCCGATCCCTTCCGCCTCACACCTTTTTAACGCGCACGGCGTTCAGGCCCTTGCGGCCCTGCTCCACCTCGAACTGCACGTTGTCGCCATCGCGCACCTCGTCGATGAGGCCGCTGATGTGCACGAAGAAGCGCTCGCGCGTGCCGTTCTCATTGATGAAGCCGAAGCCTTTGGATCCGTCGAAGAAGTCCACACGGCCCAGGCGCTCCTTGGGCGCCTCCTCTTC
>CAZUNW010000147.1:479-6082 GCA_964621425.1 uncultured Chryseobacterium sp.
GGTCCGGCGGGGCACGCCGATCTCGATCTCAGAGATGTCGACTTCCTTGCGTTTGCTGGGGTCGGGTGGGGTGCTGGTGATGCGCCCGAACTCGTCCACGTAGGCCATCATGTTCTCCAGCCCACCACCGGGGGAGTTGGCCTTGCGTTCCTCCTTCTTGCGTTTCTTCTCCTCCTGCTTCTGCAGGCGTTTCTTCTCCTTCTCGCGCTTTTCGAATGTGGCCATGTAGGGGGGTATCGCTCGCTGCGACCGTGGGTCCTTTTGCCGCCATGGAGGTTCGGCTGGGGTGTTCCGGCGGTCGTAAGGAGGTGTTCGGGGTGCAATTTAGGCCCGGGAACGGCACCCGGCCCCGTTCCATGTGCCAGGCGCGACAAGGAGCCGGGCCTCGGGGCCACGGTTGCACACCAGGTCAACGATGCTCATGCGCGGTTGGAAGCCATGCCGATCCTCGAAGATCTGCGGATAGGTCGGGGCATTCGGCACCCCTGGCGGAAGGGGTTTCTTGGGATGGAGGGCAGCGCGAAGGTCCACATGGCTGGCCGCGCCCTCATCCGCCAGTCCAACATAGGTCTCGCTCACCTCCACCTCGGTTGTCAGTCCCAACCACTTCAAGCCAAGCCGCAGGGTCGCCAGGTCGAGGTCCACCAGCCGGTCGTATCTCTTCAGCACCACTGATTCGATGTCGTCGATGTAATGGATGAACCATGGCGCATTGCCGTAGGCGCTGCGGATGGCATGGACGTGTTGCCGGGGCCAGGTCCCGCTGTAGCTGAGGCCCACCGTGTGCATCGGCATCTTCTCGCCACTGCGACGGGCGATCTGCACGGCGAGGTCCTGCACACCGTTGGGGCCCGCTATCCGGGTACGTGTGCGGTAGCTCTGGCGTTCATAGTGTTCGCCGATGTCGATGATGACCTTCGGATGCCCCGCGATCAAGCGGTAATGCTCGACGCTGCCGAAGTAGAAGGCGGAGAGGATGGGCGTCATACCCTTATTTCCCGATGCAGAAACGTCCGAAGATGCTGCCCAGCAGGTCGTCCGGTGTGATCTGTCCCGTGATCTCGCCCAGGTGGTGCTGCGCGCGACGCAGATCGATGGCCAGCAGTTCCCCGCTCGCCCCGAGTTCGATGGCCTTTCGCGCATCGAGCAGGGCCGCATGCGCCCTGGACAATGCGTCCACATGGCGTGCGTTCGATACCACGATGTCCACGGGGCCGGTGCGCATGGCATCCACATGGTCCATGAGGGCCTGTTTCAGGCGCTCGAGCCCCTCGCCGTTCCTGGCACTGATCCCCAGCACCGCTCCCTCGTTGGCTCCGGTCGCAGGGAGGTCGATCTTGTTCAGCACGGGCAGGATGCGTGGTGCCGGTCCGATCCGCTCAGCGAGCAGCGCCGCTTCCTTGTGCAGCATGCCTTCCGGAATGCGGGTCGCATCGGCGAGGAGCACCACGAGGCTGGCCTCGGCCGCCTTGCGGTAGCTGCGCTCGATGCCGAGCATCTCGATGCTGTCCGTGGTGTCCCGCAGGCCTGCGGTATCGATGAAGCGGAAAAGTACACCGCCGATCGTGATGGTCTCCTCCACTGTATCCCGGGTGGTGCCGGGTATGTCGCTCACGATCGCGCGGTCGTCCTGCAGCAGCGCGTTCAGCAGGGTGCTTTTGCCGCTATTGGGGGCGCCCACGATGGCCACCGGTATGCCTTGCCTGATGGCATTGCCATAGCGGAAGCTCTCGATCAGCGTGGTGCATAGCCCGCAGATCCGGTCAAGCAGGGCCAGGAGTTCCGGTCGCCGGACGAACTCAACGTCCTCCTCGCTGAAATCCAGCTCCAGCTCGATCAGTGCTGAGAGGTCGATGAGCTGGCGCCGCAGGTCCTCGATGCGTTGCCCGAAGCCACCCCGCAACTGGTCGAGGGCCAGCCGGTGCTGGGCGGCACTCTGGCTGGCGATGAGGTCGGCCACGGCCTCGGCCTGGCTCAGGTCCAGCTTGCGGTTCAGGAAGGCGCGTTGCGTGAACTCGCCGGGACGGGCCGGACGTGCGCCATGGTGCATCATGGCCTGCAGCAGCCGCTGCTGCACGTAGGGCGAGCCATGCACCGCGACCTCCACCACGTCCTCGCCGGTGTAGCTGTTCGGGCCCTTGAAAAAGGTGATCACGCCTTCATCGACGGGTCCTTCATGGTCGCTGAGCCTGGCGAAGTGCGCGTTCCGGGGGCGGGGTGGCGGGAGTGCGGGGGCCATCGCCCGGACGATGGCGCATGCCTGGGGTCCGCTGATCCGCAGGAGTGCGACCGCGCCCATGCCCGGCGGGCTGCTGATGGCACAGATGGTGTCGTTGTCAAGCATGGTCCCGGCCGCGAAATTGCGCAACTTTCGCCCCGAAGCCGATGACCAGCAGTGCCAAGGAGTTTTACGATGCGCTGCCCCATCCACAGGTCATCGTTGTGGGTGGCGGGTTCGCGGGTCTTGAGGTGGTCAAGGGCCTGGATGGCGCCCCTTACAAGGTCCTGCTGCTCGACCAGAACAACCACCACTGTTTCCAGCCGCTCCTCTACCAGGTGGCCACCGCCGGCCTCAGTGCGGACAGCATCGCACACCCGTTCCGCAGGACGATCGCGCCGATGGCCAATGTGGCTTTCCGCATGGCCCGTGTGCTGGGTGTGCGGCCCGATGAGAAGCGCGTGGTCACCGATCGCGGAGAGTTCCATTACGACATCCTGGTGCTTGCCACGGGCAGCCTCACGAACTTCTTCGGCAACGCCGAGCTGGAGCGGGAGGCCATGCAGTTGAAGACCATCGCGCAGGCGCTCGATATCCGCAGCGACTTCCTCCAGGAGTTCGAGGCTGCGCTTTACGCACAGGATGAGGAGGGCCAGCGCCGCTGCCTGAACTTCACCATCGTCGGTGCCGGTCCAACCGGGGTGGAGCTCGCCGGTGCCCTGGCCGAGATCCGGATGACCGTCCTGCGCAGCGAGTACCGCGAGCTCGACAGCGACCGCATGCAGATCTGGCTCGTGGACAGCAATGACCGCGTGCTGAAGAACTTCAGCGAGCAGGCCAGCGCCAGCGCCCTGGGCTATCTGCGTGCGATGGGCGTGAACGTCAAGCTCGGTGCCCGCGTCACGACTTATGATGGGGAGGTGGTCTGCTTCCAGGACGGTGGCACGATGGAGAGCCACACGTTGATCTGGGCAGCTGGTGTGAAGGGGGGCACGCTTGAAGGGCTCGAGGGTGCCGAGGTGCCGCGGGCCCATCGCTATGACGTGGACCGCTTCAGTCAGGTGCAGGGCGTCCCCGGCGTTTTCGCGCTCGGTGATGTGGCGCTGATGGCCGAGGGCAGGTGGGAGCGGGGACATCCCCAGGTGGCCACCGCCGCCATCATGCAGGGCCGCCTGCTGGCGCAGAACCTCATCCGGATGGCGCAAGGCCGTGCGATGCGTCCCTTCACCTACAAGGAGAAAGGCAGCATGGCCACCATCGGCCGCTACAAGGCCGTGGTCGATATCGGTCGCTTCCATTTGGGCGGCGCCCCCGCGTGGGTCCTCTGGATGCTTGTGCACCTGATGGCGTTGGTCGGCTTCAGGAACAGGGTGCAGGTGTTGCTGGCGTGGGGTTGGAAGTACCTGAGCTGGCGAAACACGATCCGCCTCATCATCCGTCCTTACGTGCGTCGTCGTGCCCGCGAGGCGCAGGGTGTGTCGCAGGGGTGAGCGCGTGGTCCACGGACTACCTTCGTTCCTTCCCATGGACCGCCGCCTCTTCATCCTCTGGCTGACCATCTTCGTGGACCTCATCGGGTTCACGCTCTTCATCCCGGTGGTACCCTATTTCGCCGAGCGTGTGGGGGCCACGGAGGACACGGTGATCCTCAGCGCCGCGGTCTTCAGCCTGCTGGTGTTCCTGTGCTCGCCGATCTGGGGCAGCATGAGCGACCGCTACGGCCGTCGTCCGGTGGTCATGATCAGCATCATCATCAGCGCCCTCAGTTACGTCGTATTCGCGCATGCCACCAGTGTGGCGCTGTTGTTCCTCTCCCGCATCCTTACCGGGGTGGGATCTGGCAATATCGCTGCTGCGCAGGCCTATGTGAGCGACATCTCGAAGCCCGAGGACCGCGCCAAGCGCATCGGTCTGGTCGTAGGGGCCTCCTTCGGCATGGCCTTCGCCTTCGGGCCGGCCATCGGTGGGTTCATTTTCAGTCATTTCGGTCTCGTGGTCCTGGGCTATGCCGCGGTCGCCCTTTGCGCATTGAACCTGCTCGGAGTGATGGTGTTCCTTCCGGAGTCGCTGCAGGCCAAGGATCCGACCCGTCCCATCAATTTCCGTCCCATCGCCAGCACCTTCGCATCCCTCCGGGATGCACGCTTCCGCGACATCTTCCTGATCGGCTTCGTTTACATCACGGCCTTCAGCATGATGAACGTGAGCATGGCCTTCTACTGGGAGAAGGAGTACGGCCTCACGGTCCACGAGGTGGGTCTGATGTTCTCGCTTGTGGGCATCTGTTCCGCCATTGCCCAGGGAGCGCTGGTGGGCGTGTTCCAGCGCTGGTGGGGTGAGAAGCGCATGATGGTCCTCGGATGCGTGCTGGTGGGCCTCGGTCTTGTGTCGATCCCCCTGGTTCCGCGTGCCTGGTTCGTGTTGGGCAGCCTCGTGCCCATCATCATGCTCTCGGTGGGTAATGCCTGCCTGAACCCGAGCCTGATCTCGATCCTCAGCCGCCAGGCGCGCCATGACGAGCTTGGTGAGGTGATGGGCCAGAACATGGGCTTCGGCTCGCTCGCTCGCATCGTTGGGCCCGCCATGGCCGCCCCCTTGTATTCACTGGCACCCGGTTCCCCCTTTCTGGTGGGCGGGGTCATCATGCTGGGCACTCTCTACCTGGTATTCGACTACCTGCGCACCGGCTACAGGTCATTGGAGGTGCAGGCGGGGGAGTAGGGCTGAGGTGGCCGGTGGTCCGGATCGTCCGTGCGGTTAGTTTTGCGGCCTCATCCCGGACGGCACCGTCCCGGGTGCGACAAACGACCAACGACCGGACCATGAGCGTACTCGTCAACAAGAACAGCAAGGTGATCGTGCAGCGCTTCACCGGCAGCGAGGGCACCTTTCACGCCACACAGATGATCGAGTACGGCACCAACGTGGTGGGCGGCGTCACCCCGGGCAAGGGCGGGCAGAAGCATCTGGACCGGCCGGTGTTCGAGACCGTGAGCGACGCCGTGAAGACCACGGGTGCGGACGTGAGCATCATTTTCGTGCCCCCGGCGTTCGCGGCGGACGCGATCATGGAGGCTGCAGAGGCCGGCATCAAGGTGATCGTGTGCATCACCGAGGGTATCCCGGTGAAGGACATGGTCACCGCCCGCGAGTACATCCGCGGCAAGGGCTGCACCTTGGTAGGCCCCAACTGTCCGGGGGTCATCACCGCCGATGAATGCAAGGTGGGCATCATGCCCGGCTTCGTGTTCAAGAAGGGCCCGGTGGGCATTGTCAGCAAGAGTGGCACCCTGACCTACGAGGCGGCCGACCAGGTGGTGAAGGCGGGCATGGGCATCACCACCGCCATCGGCATCGGCGGCGACCCGATCATCGGCACCACCAC
>CAZUNW010000148.1:0-263 GCA_964621425.1 uncultured Chryseobacterium sp.
TGGTACGTCCGTGGGGAGCGCGATGGGCCGGATATCCGCATCCGTGATGCCCTTCGCGGCCAGGTGCCGGGCGAAGCCCGTGGCGAAGAGCGCATGCAGGGGCCCGCGGAGCCGGCCCTGTTCCATCACATGGTGATAGTCGCCGAGGCCATGCTCGAAGAAGACGCGGCCGGCGTCCGGGAAGAGTTCGATGAGCGCACCCTCCAGGTGGTTCTGGGTGTGCAGGTGGAGATGCACGCTCCGGCCTGTTCCCGCAAAGGGTC
>CAZUNW010000148.1:327-5726 GCA_964621425.1 uncultured Chryseobacterium sp.
TAAATGCCGCGCAGAACGGGCATCTCCTTCCATTTGCGGGTGAGGCGCTTGCGCAGGGAGGGCTCGAAGCGGTGGTCATCGCCCACCTCGGTGGCGAAGCTGTGCACCAACCGCCACGTGTGCAGCTTTGCGGTTTGCCCGATGGCACTGCATACCGACCTGTGGCGCACCCCCTTGTCCACGAGCAGCACATCGATGTCGCCCTCCACGTGTGTGGCGCGTGCATGCAGCGTCATGAACACGCTGCTGATGTGCGAGGTGGTTAGGAAGATGCGCAGGCGGTTCATCGGCGCTCCTTGAACCAGCGGGCCAGTGCCGCGGGCATGTGGTGCACGGCATCGTCAGCAAGCCCCAGATGGCGCACCAGCAGCGTATAGGCCACGACGGCCATCGTGCCGCGCGCCGCCATGTTCCAGGGGGCGCCGATGGACAATGGCATCAGCAGCAGGACTGAAGTGAGTCCCGCGACCACGAGGGCGATGCCGAGCGTGGCCCGGTCGAATGGCTGCATGCCGAAATGGCGCCTGATGAACTCGAACTTCAACGCGTTGTAGACCACGCCGGCCATGCAGGCGGTCACCGCCGCGCCCATCATGCCGATGCGCGGGATGAGGAGCCAATTGCCGAACATCGTGATGGCCAGCAGGACCACCAGGAAGACCGATCCGTAGATGTACCGGTCGCTGTTCATCAGGATGGGGTGGTTCACGCCCGTGGCCATGTTCACAAGCGCGCCGAGCGCGATCACCATCGCCACGGGCGCACCGCTGCGGTAGCCTTCCGGCAGCAAGCCGAGCAGGTCCGTGGCATTCGACACGACGAGGATGAAGCAGAGACCGCCCAGCAGGAACAGGAAGCGAGCGGACCGGTGATAGATGGTGCGTACCTGTTCCATGTCGTTGTTCGCCATGGCATGGCCCACCGCCGGGTTGGCGATGCGCTCCAGGGCGGTCAGGGGGATCTCGATGATGAGACCGATGAAGGCCGCGATGGAATAGATGGCCACCTCCTCGGTGGAGATGCGTCCCACGAAGATGGAGTCCACGTACTTAAGGGTCACCGAATTGATGGAGGCGAAGGTGATCACGGCCCCGTAGCGCAGGATGGAGCGCAGCCCGATGGTGCCGTGGATGTGGCCCAGGTCCGGCACCAGGGCCGGCCTGTCCACCACCATGATGTAAAGCACCAGCAGCACCGCCTGCACCACGTAGATGCCGCAGAACGCGAGCAGGAACTCCTCGCGTTCGGTCCAACCCGTGAAGTGCGCCAGGATGATGCCGATGAACATCATGCGCACGATGATGTCGTTGAGCACGGTGGGGAACACGCTTCGCAGCAGGGCCATGCAGTACGCGTTCAGGCCGAGGGTGAAGGAGATGGCCACCGAGAGCATCACCACCAGGTGGAAGTGTGCCCCGAACAGGTCGGCATCACCGCCATAGGTCCCGGCGATCGTGCCGCGCAGCAGGCCGAGCAGGATGAGGCCGATGGCGACCGACATGCCCGTATAAAGCAGCATGAACCCGAAGAAACCGCGGTGCCCGGAGGTGCGGTCGAACACGCGTGGCATGTAGCGCACGGTGACCGAGCTGACGCCGAATGAAAGGATGCTGGAGAGCACGGTGGCGAAGGATAACAGCAGGCGTGTGAGACCGAGCTCCTCCTTGGACAGGCAGTTGGGCTGCACCACCAGCAGGCTGGCTGCGCCAAGAAGCGTCCCCACGAACACCACGGCGGTGTTCGCCAGGCCTTGTTTGCTGATCACGCCCACGTCCAGGCCGATGATCGTTCAGGAGGGACCCGGACATCGTACGCGGGACCTCTCGCCGGTCGCAGCGTCCGCGTCACTTGGGTGAGCGCACCCATGTTTGGGTACGGTAAAGGAAGGCGATGTAGCCGCGCACCTTGAGCAGGCCATCCTCCACCCACAGCTTGCAGGTGTACACCTTGCCGTTCTCCGGGTCGAGGATGGTCCCGTCCGCCCATTCACCTCCATCGGGGGCCATGTCGCGGATCACCTCCAGGCCTACGACGCGCTGGTCCTTGCGGTCGCCGGGGCAAAGGTCGCAGACCTTGCCCAGTTTCGACTTGTCGTAGAGGTCAACGATGCGTCCATAGGCCTTGCCATTGCGCATGGAGATCTCCACCACGCTTCGAGGCTTTCCGGTGTTGTCGTCGATGGTGGTCCAGCGTCCGGTGATGTCGTTGGCCGGTCGCGGTGGCTGGGCCTGCAGCGGCATGGCCGCCAGCCCGAGGCAGAGGATCAGCAGGTTGCGCATGGGTCAAAAGGTACGGCCGATCCCCACAACATAGCGGAAGGCGAAGTGGTCGCTCTCCCCGAAGGGAATGCTGGAGAGCACCAGCGGCATGTCGAAGCGGATGGTGAACGGCTCCAGGTCGGTGAGCGGCCCCCAGCGCTTGATGGTCAGCGCGGCGCCGATGCCTGCGTCCGCGCGGGGCGGGGCCAGCACCAAGCGTTGCCGGTCCCCGCTGGCGTAGCGGTAGCCCATGCTTCCCGCATCGCCGAACAGGTATACGTCCAGGTGCAGGTAGCGTTGAATGGCCCGCGGGCGCAGGTGCACGAGGCCGTCGAGATCGAGCTCGGCGCTGATGGCCAGGCCCGTATTGCCTGCATAGGTGGTCACCTGTGTGCCGTCGGGGGCCGGTTCGGGGGCGACATAGCCTGCATAGCCACGCAGGTTGAGCCCGCCCCCCTGCTGGAAGTTTCCGGTAGTGCTCCCCGGTCCTCCCGTCCACGCGTTCGGCACGAAGCCGATGCTCCGGGTGAACTTGTTCTCCACAAGCTCCTCCGGTGCGGCGCCGGCCAGATACAGGGCGGTCTCGCGGTTGTTCGCGCCGGTTCCGAACTGTGCGATGCCGCGCAGGTGCAGTTCCACACGCGCCATGCGCAGCGTGTTGCGCGTTGTCAGACGCAATGCCGCCCCCTGGTCCACAGAGCCTGCCATCGGCTGGCGCACCCGTAGTTCGGTCCCACCGCGCAGCGGCCCGCTCCGGTACGTCCGACCGACCGTGATGTCCATCAGCCCTGACAGCGCGTCCAGCGACCAGGCATCGGGGTAGAGCAGGTAGGTCAGGTCACTGCTGTCGCGGCGTATCATGTAGCGTACATCGGCCCGCACGGTGGTGCGTTCATCGGGTGTCGTCCATGCCGCTCCGCCACCATACAGCTCGAGCCCGTCCAGGTGCCGGGCGCGCAGGTCAACCTTTGAACCCTTGAGGAGGCGCGTGGTTCCGGTGCTGTAGCTCAGGTTGTACGAGAGGGCATCGTGGCGGGTGTCCACCCCGCCTTCGGGCAGCGCCTGTCCCATGCCCGTGTTGACCCACGCGCTCACGCGCAGCTGGTGCGTCTGGCGGAAGTAGCTCCCGTTGAGGTGTGCGCCCACCTTGAGCCCGTCGAAACCGTTCCACCAGATATCGGGTCTTCCGAAGGCTTCGTAGGAGCGGCGGTCAGGGGCGTTGCGCACATGGTGGTCGAAGGAGAGGCTGATGGCTCGCGGGAGGCTGTTGTCCGGCTGGTGGGCATCGGCGAGCCGCATGCTGGTATCGATGCGGACGGATGCGATGCCTCCGGGAATGTCCACGTGCGCATCATAGGTGCGTCGCAGGCGGTCCCATCCCGTCCAGCGGGGCAGTATGGCGGCCCGGGTGGGCTTGACGTACCAGCTGTTGGGGATGTGCAGGTCGTAGATCCGGCCATCGCGCGCAGTGACCTGCAGGTCGATGGGCATGGATATTCCGCCCCGGCGCCTGAGCCGGATGGTCTGGCCGGAGTCGCGCATTCGCCTGCGGATGCCGCAAACCCGGTAGTCCACCAGCTTGTCCGTCGTGAGCCACGCATCGAAGAAGGGGTTGAGGTCCGCCCCGCTATGGCGGATGAAGCTCTGCCGCATATCGGCCACCGTTGGGTGGCACAGGTACCATTGCCTGAAATAGCCCTGCAGCGCTGCCAGGAAGACGCTGTCACCGAGAAGGTATTGCAGGTTGTACAGCATCGTGGCCGTCTTGAAGTACACATGGCCGTATCCGCCACCGCGCCCCTCCACCGGCGCGAAGCCGTCGCTGTGCGTATCGATGGGTGGCAGTTCATTGCGCACGGCATCGCGCATGTATCCGCGGTACACCTCCGCTTCACGTACCAGCTCCGGCCTCGTGAAGCGCCGGAGGTAGCGTCCGCGGGGCGGATCCTCCACAAGGGTGTCTCCGTCGAGGCGCTCCAGTCCCCAGCTCGTCAGGAACTGGGTGAAGCCCTCGTCCAGCAGGGCCCGGTAGGTCTCATTGTTGCCCACCATTCCGTAGAACCAGTTGTGTCCCACCTCGTGCACCAGCAGGCCGCGGTAGTCGGGGTCGCGTCCACCGTCGAGCGTGAGCATGGGGTATTCCATCCCGTCGCGGGCGTCGGCCACCACCATCTTCGGGTACGCGTACGGCCCGATGTCGGCGCTGAAGGCGGCTATGATCCGGGCCGTGTAGGCGGCGGCGTTCTGCCAGCCTCCGGCATGGGGCTCCTGCACCAGGGCGATGCACTGCACGTTGTTCCACCACGCCTCGCCGATGCGGTAGGTGGGGTCGGCGGTGAACGCGAAATCGTGCACGTTCTCGGCATGGTACCGCCAGGTCTTCCGGAGCCCCGGCACGTAGGGCGTGACCACCCCGGGCGGTTCGCCCCATGGCTTGCCGGCGAACCGGGCTATGTCCAGGCGCTCGCGCAGCTCAGCGGGCAGCACCTCGTTGCTGTTCTGCAGCCACCCCGTGGCCTCCACGACCATGTCGTTCGGCATGTCGAGCGCCACGTCGAAGGTGCCGAAGTCACCGTATAGCTCATTGCCGAGGTGCTGCTGGGTGTCCCAGCCCATGTGTGCGTCGTAGACCGCGATGCGCGGGTACCAGTGCACCCCGTCGAAGTGCTTGTATCCCCATGCGTTGAACAGCTTCATGCGCCGCTGCACGTCCATGCCGTAGTGCGTGCTGAAGGCCATGTGCAGGGTGGTCCGCCCTCCTGGCGGAAGGGGAGAGGGCAGCCATGCCTTGAGGACGGTGTTGTCCAGCTCGGTGCGCAGGTCGGAGCCTTCCACGCGCAGGTGGTGCAGGATGGTGCCGTGCTCCACCGTGTCGCCCCGGGTGGCCCGCCCATTCTCCATCAGGTCCGCATGCGACCCCGCGTTGTAGGCGTTCTGGTACAGGTGCAGGAAGATGTGGTGAAGGGTATCGGGCGAGTTGTTCCAGTAGGTGAGCTCGCCCTCGCCGACTATGCGGTCGTTCACCTCGTCCAGCCGAGCGTTGAGGATGTAGTGGACATCCTGCTGCCAGTAGCCCTCGAAAGGCGGCCTGTTGCGCCAATAGTGCGGGTTGTCGGCGTTGCGGTAGGTGTTGGGCGGGTG
>CAZUNW010000148.1:5736-6072 GCA_964621425.1 uncultured Chryseobacterium sp.
GAGCGCATCGAACGGTTGCGCCAGCGCGGGAGCGAGCGCGATGCATAGGATCGGGGGGAGCAGGGTCCGGACCGCCATGGCCCGAAAGTACCCAAAGGCGTTCAGGCCCGGCCCACGGGCCGCAGCTCTCGCCGGTGCGCTTGCCGTGCCCGGCTGATGCTGATGTTGAGCTCGTGGCCGATGAGCAGGGCCAGCATGTTCAGGTAGATCCAGAGCTGCACGGCCAGGATGGCCCCGATGGACCCATAGAGGGCGTTGTAATCGGTGATGTTGCCGAAGATGAAGGCCAGCACCTGCGAGAGCACAAGGATGAGCACCAGGGCGAGGATGGCGCCC